>JBAXBP010000001.1:0-67246 GCA_037141915.1 Bacteroidota bacterium
TTAAGCCTGTGCTGCCGAAGGACGATGTAAGGGTATTCAATTCATTCAGTTTCATAGCTGCTCCTGCTACTGGTATCATTGCTAAGGTAGAAAGAAAATCCCTGCGCTTCATTATTTTCCAAGCCCGATCTGGTTCATATAGGTCATATTATCCCAGAAGAGGTATTCTTCGAACATGATGCCATCTTTCCAATGTCCGATCGTACACATGGGCATTTTAAAGGCTTTACCTGTCGGCTGGATGAATTTGCCGTTGCCAATGGGCATGGGTTTTGTAAATGTTCCTTCAAACACACCGGTTACTGCAGTCCATTCGCCATTGGCGCTTCCGAAACGTACCGGGTGCTGTTTGATCCTTGTATCGGGAGCATAAACGAACATGGCGCTGAGGTCTTTTATATGCTGATCGATGCCAACAGTAAAATGACCGTCGGGCCAGTAAACTTTTATATCCTTTGAATGGCTTTCATGCAATCTCACCCACTGCTGGTTGCTGAAGACGGTAAAATCAAGGGTGTCGAAGGTCGTAAGGTTCTTTGCAAGCACTTCATTGCCTGCTGTCATTTGTCTGATCTGGTTCCTGAGGGAATCAAGTTCTGTTTTGCTGACAGATACTTTATCGGAGCTGTTGCAACTGCTCAAAACCGTCATAACTGTTATGATTGCTGCTGCAACCAGGGTGTTTAATGTAATAATCGCTTTTTTCATTTTGCCTGTTTTTAATGTGATTAACGGAATGTTTAATTGACGCTGCAAAGTTGCGGCGCTTTCACAGGCCCGGGGTAACAGTAATCGGTAAAAGAGTTGTAAAATCAGGAAATGAGCTTTTTCATCTCTTCGCGGAATTCGGTAGGGGTTTGCCCTGTCCTCTTCCGGAAGACATTGGTAAAATAAGCCTTTTCATTATATCCCAGTTCAAATCCTATCTCGGAAACCGTTTTGCCGGAATGCATCAGGAGGTTCTTTGCCTCGGTAAGTTTCCTGGTCTCTATGATTTCTGAAACGCTTTTTTGTAAAATGTTTTTGCAGATAAGGTTCAGGTTGCGGGAAGTCATGAACAGTTTTTCTGCATAAAAATCAACCCCCTCGGGCCTCCTGAAATTCTCCTCCAGGATCTTGAGAAAATTCTTAAAGGTGATGTTTTGTGTTTTCTGAAGGCTGCCTTCGGAGGGGCCAAGTTTTTTTCGTTCCGATTCTATCATGGTGAACAACAGGTTCAGGAGCTGTCGCAAAACGGCAAAATCGGGGATTGTTTGTTGCATTTCAGCCCACATCATTTCACACAGTATGGTCATGCGGTCAAAGTAAGGCCCCGGTTCCATCTCCAGGTTGGCATGCTCATGGTACCAGGAATACAGTTGGAAAGTTGTTTCGGGAATAAATTCGCTTTTGAACCTGATCATCCACATGTCGCACTTGCCGTCTTTCGGTCCAGGTTTCACAAGATGGGCCTTGCCCTGGGAAACAAAGCTGATGAAGGGGGCGAACAGGTTCTTAGATTTGAAATCGATGAAATGCCCTATCCGGCCCTGCATCCCGATCAGAAGTTCCTCATAATCGTGGATGTGCGGACCGTTATCCTCCGAAGAGATCCTGTCAACTTCACTGGCATCGAGCCTGGATATGCTGAAGAGCTGTTCCATGAATGTAAATATATGAAAAAGCGGGAAACAGGGTTGGACTCCCTTGCCAGCCTGAAAAATGAGTAAATTTGGTGTCTGAAATCCACATACAAAAAACAAATAACATGCCGGTAATCACATTGGAAGGGCCGTTCCTTCCCGAAGACAAGAAGGAGCAGCTGATCAGGGAATACACCAGGATTTCAACGGAGATCACGGGAATTCCAAAGGAAGCATTTGTAATTTTCATCAAGGAGAACCCATACGAGAACATGGGCCAGGGCGGGATCACCATCAAGGAAAAACTGAAGAACCAGCCTAAACCTGAGTAAGGCGCAGCTGAAGGAACCTGACCATCAGAAATTTTCAATTGCTTACATTGACCAGTTTGCCGTCAGGTTTAAACTGAACGTGATCTCCCCTTTTTACTTTCACTCCCTGGATTATGCATGTTTTTGCAACTTTGCATTGCCGGAGATTCCCGTTATCATACAACAGGACTTCCACACCTCCCGCTTTGTCATTCCAGAAACTTGCTTCCATCGCGGTAACTCCCTGAATTTCGGTGGGCCTTGCCAGCCATACGGTCTGCAGTTTCCCGTTCGGATAAAAGGAGATCTGCCATTCACCGACCCCCTCACCTTTGCAAGGCAGGCCCTGTATCATGAGATCATCGCGAAGAAAGCACCACTGCAGCGATCCGTCTTCGGTAAGACATATCCTGGTTCCCCGGGGTAAATAATTCCCATTCAAAGTATCATTTTCTCCGAGGATGGTTTCTTTCAGTTTCCCGTTTTCATAACGGCTGGCGTACTCGCTGCAGGGGATGCCCTGGATCTTTTCTGGCTTGTCAAGCTTGTTCACATTGTTCTGACAGGAAACAAAAACCATCAGAAGAGGTACAAACATCATTGGGAAAATGGCAGAATTTTTCATATATAACTCTTTTCCAGCAATGTAAATATAGATATTATTTTACCGGATTGCAACAGGAATCATGTCTTTCGACACACAAATATTATACATCCTGATTGATATTTCTGTTTTTTATGATTATTTTTGGTTGATCATAACATCCAGGGTGATGAACTGCATTATTATCGATGATGAAAAGCATTGCATCAAAACGCTGACCGGCCAGCTTGAGACTTATTTCAGCCAGGTGAAGATCCTGGCCAGCTGCCTGGATTCAACTATAGCCTATGACCTGATTGTTCAGCATAAACCTGATTTCATTTTCCTGGATATCGAAATGCCCTTGCTGAACGGGTTCGACCTGCTTTCAAAATTTGAAACCCTTACGTTTGATGTGATCTTTACCACCGCCTACGATTCGTATGCTTTAAAGGCCATCAAGTTCAGTGCGCTCGACTACCTGTTGAAACCGATTTCGAAGGAGGATCTTGCTGCTGCTATCGAAAAGCTCGGTAAAAAGCATGGTACGATAAGCCGGGCCCAGATCCAGATGGCAACTGCGGTGCACAACAAGCAGCTTCCCGATACCATTGCACTGCCGACAGCCGACGGTCTCATGTTCACCCATGTTGGTGATATTGTTTATTGCACTGCGGATGGCAGTTACACTAGGGTATCCCTGTTTGATAAAGGCGAGATCCTGCTTTCAAAACCCCTGGGCGATGTTGAAGATTTACTCGCCGATTATCATTTCTTCCGCATCCATAATTCTTCCCTGGTCAACCTGAAGCAGGTCAGGAAGTACATACGGGGTGAAGGTGGCGAAGTAGTCATGAGCAACGGGCAGAACCTCCAGGTGGCGCGTATGAGAAAAACAGATTTTCTTAATGTTTTTCTAAGATTTTGACCTGATAAGGAGATTACATAATTTCCGCAGGTTATCAATAAATTACTGCCGGTTATCAAATTAATACCACCTACGGCAAACTACAGCTTTTCTTTATTATTCTCACAGCATACTTTTGTTTAAAAAAACCTGAATACATATGAAAAAAGAAATTTTACTTTCAATTGGAATGTTACTGGCCGGTCTCAATTCATTCTCACAATGGAATGCATTAGTCAGCGGAATATCTACCGATATTAATTGTGTTTTTTTTACCGATGTCAATAAAGGTTGCGCAGTCTGTAACGGAGGAACTATTTTAAAAACCACCGACGGGGGCCTTAACTGGACGACCCCAATGAGTGGAACATCTTTTGATTTATGGGCAGTGCACTTTCCCGATGCCAATACAGGTTATGCTGTGGGTAACGGATCAACCATCATAAAAACCATCAATGGAGGCACAACCTGGAATATCGTATCCCAGGGTACATACACATCATGGTTATCAGGGGTTTTCTTTGTCAATTCCGATACAGGTTATGTGGTAGGGGACGGCGGATTAATTATTAAAACCTTCAATGGTGGCACGACCTGGATTCCGCAATTCACGGGAGTGACTTTTACCATAAGGTCAGTTTATTTTGTCAATACAACTACAGGGTACGCAGTCGGCGGCAATAATTATCCTCAATCCACAGGACTAATCTTAAAAACAACCGATGGAGGAAGTAACTGGACGGTTTTATCTCATCCATTAACCGGGCTTATCAATTGGGTTTACTTTACCAGTGCCGAAACTGGATATGCTGTAGGTGGCAGTGACGCTCATAACCCAGGAGCCATTTTCAGAACCATCGACGGAGGCCAGACCTGGGATGTTCAATTCCCCGGAACCAATTGGTTGTGGTCGATTTACTTTACAGATGCCAATACTGGTTATACGGTGGGTGAGCTTGGCGCCATATTGAAAACCACGGATGCAGGAATAACCTGGACTTCACAAGAGAGCGCAACATCAGATAATTTATGGACAGTTTGCTTTCCCAAAGCCGATACGGCATATACAGCAGGTGCAAACGGAACTCTTCTTAAAACAACTAATGGCGGGTACCCCGTTGGTATAAAAGAAAAAGGACGAAACAGCATTTTAACCATTGATCCTAATCCCGCAAGTGAAAAAATAAACATTGGATTGCCGGGTTTTTCAGCCGGCATCAATGGAACAGTGATTGTTTATGGAATGGACGGAAGGGAGTTGAAGAAGCAAACGACAGAAGGGGCCGGGGTTGAATTAAACATCAGTTCACTTGCAAGGGGTATCTACTACATTCATTTTATCAGCCAGGGAAAAACAGAAACCGGAAAGTTCATAAAGGAATAACAGCAAGGAAGCAGCAAATGTAAAATCCTTGTTACTTTTACAGTATCATGAAAAACATGGGTTACATTAGTTGGCTGATAATCCTTCTGATCATTTTATTCAGCAGCAATAATATTGCCAGCGCATCTGAGAAAGATAGACTCCTGGTACAAATTTCTAAAGAGGCAAGCGATACAACCAGGATTAAATTAATTGTTCGTTATGCAATGATTTATGCGCAAGCCCGGGAATTAAAGCGATTGTACGATGAAATTTCCAGGCTTTCGCTTAAAAACCATTATCGCCCAGGGTTGATTTACACACGTTTCTTTGAAGTTCTTTGTCTGGCCGACAGTGGCAGGCAAGATGAAGCGATTGAGAAATGTAAACGATGTATAGACGGACTGGATTCCCTGGGAGTTATTCAACCAATAGATTATCCGCTGTATAATATTCATTTCCTGTTCAAACTTGCAGGTAAGCCGGTGGAGATGTTCAGGTATTATTCTGATAAACTTATTTTTTACAGAAATCACGGTCCTATTGAAAATACCGGATCCTGCTATCATGGTTTAGCATTATATTATTATTCCATTGCTGACTATGATAAGGCCATAGGGTATTACTTACGTGCCCTTGACGTCTACAGCACTTTTGACCCGCTGGGAGTTCTCAATGAAAGGGGTATTATCGGGGAGATGTACATGGAATGGGGAAACCTGGATAAGGCAGAATTCTACCTGAAAACGGCATTGAAAAACCAGGAAAGCAGCACTGAAGTCTTTGACAATGATTCTTATGATCTGTCAGGGAATTTCTACTTTAAAAAACATGAATTCAGAAAGGCGCTTCAATGTTTCTTAGAAGGTAAAAAACATATTAAAGAAATGGAACCATTCTTTCAAGCCAATAATCATGTCAGAGTTGCCTCGGTTTACCTGCAACTTGGTTTATTAGATAGCGCAAAGATATACCTTGACAGTGCCGAAATGATCAGGAAAAAAGAACAAACAGGAATATATTTTACGAATAATTTTCTTGATATTGACTTTTACTTTTACATGTATAACAATGCGACAGGGAATGAAAAGCGCGCACTTCAAAGTCTCAAAGCAGCCCTAGGCAAGGCCCAGTCATCAAAAAATATTCTGCTGGTATTGAAGTGTACCAATGAACTTCATTCTTTCCTGATAAAGAGGGGTGATTCCCTTCAAGCCTTTCACTATCTGATCAAGTACCATGCTCTAAAGGATTCTGTTGAGGCCGTGAATACCCAGGCCAGGATCGCCAGTTTTGAAATTGAGCAGCAACAGCAACAGAAGGAGAATGAAATCTTACAACTGCAAATCCAGAAAACAACGCAACGTAACTATTACCTGATAGGTGGAACTTTGTTATTGCTGATTGTCCTGGTAGTGCTCAGCAGGCTTCGCTACAAAAGGAAGAGAGACAGCGAACAACTTGCAACGGAATTTAAAAAGCAATTGGCAGAGGCTGAGACCAAAGCCCTCAGGGCGCAAATGAACCCTCACTTCATTTTCAATTCCCTGAATTCGATCAACAGTTTAGTAATGGAGCAAAAGCATGAGATCGCATCCGAGTACCTCATCAAGTTCTCGAAACTTATCAGGCTAATCCTGGATAATTCCCGAAGTGAGAGGATCTCTCTTGAGAAAGAACTGGAAACATTGAAATTGTATGTCATTTTGGAAAGTGCCCGTTTCGATGGGAGATTCAAATGTGTATATACGATTGCGGATGATATTAATGCCAGTTCCATCATGATCCCACCTATGCTGTTGCAACCATTTGTTGAAAATGCGATCTGGCACGGGCTGATGCAAAAGGAGGGGGAGGGAGCCATCATAATAGAAATCAAATGGGAGAGCGAGGAGTTCCTCAGCATTTCAATCACTGATGATGGTATTGGCCGTGAAAAGGCAGCGCAACTGAAAAGCAAATCGGCAACTCATAAATCGCATGGACTTAAGGTTACTTCCGAAAGGATCGAAATGATGAACAAACTCAATTCCACCGGTGCCCGGGTTAATATTACCGATCTGAAGGATGAAAGGGGAAATGCAGCGGGAACCAAGGTAAAGATCATCATTCCTGTTTAAAAGAAATAATATGAAAATAAAATGTCGGCAGCTAAATCATCATCTTTACTGCATTCAGAGGAACTTCCAGCCATTATCAGAATCACACTGGTCATAAAACATTTCCTGCATAATATCAATTCCCTGTTGACTTTACATATTTATATATCTATATTTGATTCATAATCATTCCTGATCCCTTAATTTTACAAGGCAGGTATATTATGTGAGGTAATTCTTATCAAGTCATCAAAACTGAAAACCATGAAAAAATCTATACTCTTTGTTCTGACGATGCTCCTTTACACAGCTGTAGTTGCGCAATACTCAGATCCCAGGGGGAATTCACCTGTCAATAATTTCCAGCTGAGGCCGAACGGTCGGGAACAGGTAATAAAGTCAAATTCAACACTTCCAAAGCCTGCCAGGAAAGAGATTCCCGGTACAAAGGGAATACAAGCTGATTCTTACCTTTCTCCAACCTTTGATCCCACCTGGGGGAGCCGGTTCCAGGCGGTCCTTGACAGTGCAGTGGCTGCGACGGGTGTAAAAGGGGCATCGGCTGCCGTGCTGGTGCCAGGGTTGGGCCTTTGGACAGGTGTCAGTGGAACCTCATCAGCCGGAGTTCCTGTAACCCGTGCAATGCGTTTCGGATGGGCGAGCAACACTAAGCTGTTTATTGCCGTTACCCTCGCTAAGCTGCAGGAGCAGGGGGTCCTATCGCTGGACGATCATTTGTACCAATGGCTGCCTTCTTACCAGTATGTTGATTCAACCACAACCATCAGGCAGCTTCTGTCACATCAAAGCGGAATATTCGATTTCTGGAATGATAATATCAACTGGTTCTGGAATACAATAGAAGCGGATACCGCACGTTTCTGGACGCCGCCTGAAGTACTGGCCTCCATCGGAGCACCACATTTCAACCCCGGTAACGGGTACAGCTATTCCAACACGAATTACCTCCTTGCAGGAATGGTTATAGAAGCGGCAACCGGAAAAACCTGGGTTCAGAAGCTGCATGATGTTATTTTCGATCCCCTGACCATGGACAGCACTTTTGTTGGGGCTTTTGAACCGCGCAACGGGCCGGTAGTTCATGAATGGATTTACAACATGGGTGAGATCGTGAACACTCCCATGACATCAGCCTATAGTTTGACCAATGCATCCGCAGCGCTGATGTCTACTCCCCAGGAAATGGTGGAATGGTACAATGCATTATTAAATGGTACCATAATCTCAGATCAGTCTTTACAGGAAGTCCTGGATTTTGACCCGTCTTCAATGTATGGACTTGGTATCCAGGAATGGATGTACAATAATCATTACGGGTATGGCCATTCCGGTGCACAGATCGGCTGCCTGTCGGAAGTTCTTTATGACGCCAAAACCAAATCACTGATCAGTCTCATCACGAACCAGCGTATCAATAATTTCGGCAACATACTTATTCCGATGCTGGATGTTCTGATCAAGGAATATCCGAAACAACAGGATGACGCAGGGATCAGCGGGATTCTCGGTCCCTGGGAAAATTCATGCATTGCAACTATTACCCCTTCGGTGAAGCTGACGAATTTCGGAAGCGCCACACTGACATCCTCAAGCATTCATTATAAAATTGATGCAGGAACCGCTTCTGTTTATGCCTGGTCCGGCTCACTGGCAACCGGGGATACGGTCAATGTGGTACTGCCACAGGTAAGCACAGGTGATGGCTATCATGTGTTCACCTGTTATACAACTCTTCCGAACGGTGCACCGGATGGTAATGCATATAATGATACAACAAAAAGTAATTTCATAGTCAATGCCTCGGGCCCGGCGATTTCAGTCTTATCGGAGGGGTTCGATACTACGGTTTTTCCGCCGGCGGGATGGTGTACAAACTCGTCTTCCTATCTTCAATGGGGACAATCCTCTTTGGCCCGTTTCAGCGGATCGGGTTCAGCTGTCATGAATAATTATTTAGGTTTCACCGGGGCAATTTATGATCTTGATCTGCCATACCTGCAAATAGGCAACGGGACAAATCCCAGTCTTGACTTTGACTATGCCTATGCTATGTATCCGGGTTTGTACGGTGATTCCCTGAAGGTCCTTATTTCAGCTGATTGCGGGACCACCTGGCAAACATTATTTAACAAAGGAGGCAATTCACTCCATACTACCTCTAACTCCAGCGCTCCGTTTTATCCCCAGACCAGCAATCAATGGAAACATGAATCCTTTTCCCTTGGAACTTTCCCGGGTGATGTGCTGATAAGGTTCCGGAGTGTTTGCGGCCACAGTAACAACCTTTGGATCGACAACGTAAGCGTTTCATTCCCGACAGGCATAACCGATACAAAACCATCCGGCGAGTTCACGGTCTATCCAATTCCCGCTTCCGATATTATCAATATTTCAGGGCTTCCTTTGAATTCTGAAATTCAACTCACGGATCTGACTGGGAAACTTCTCATGGGACGAAGAGTGTTGAACAGTATTTTCACCTTAGATATACGTGGGTTGCAGCCTGGAGTCTATGTTTTAAGAAGTAATTGCGGAGTTAAGAAAATAATAAAGATGTAGGGGCAATTACTGAACATTTCAATTACGGACGATGGCATTGGCCGGGAAAAAGCGGCGGAGCTGAAAAGCAAGTCGGCCACTCATTTGTCATATGGGTTGAAGGTGCCTTCTCAAAGGTTCGAAATGATGAACAGGCTCAATTCAGACGGAGCCCGGGTGAATATTACAGACCTGAAAGATGAGAAGGGCCTGGCAAAAGGTACCAGGGTGGAACTGATCATTCCGGTTTAAATAAATTTTTCTTATGAACCTGCTTTATGATCTGGCAAAGTCAATCAATGGGCCATAGGTTCCAAGATCTGCCTGATAAATGGCATTCAAATAGATCCTCCGGGCATCGCTTTTCTTTGCGAGATTCGCACTTCCCCACGAAAACACGGGTCGATTAAAATACTGAGAAATTAGGATGTCGGAACAGAGCCGGGAATGCCTTCCATTTCCATTTGAAAAAAGATGGGTTTTCACTAATCGATGTTTAAAACGGATCGCTATTTCATCAGGATCGAAGGTGTTATGATCGATCCAGTATCTGCAATCATCCAGTACTTTTCTTAGCTCTATTGAAATCTGAAATTTATCAACCCCAATGTTTTTATTAGTTTTACGCAATTTCCCAGCCCAATTCCAAACCTTACCGAACATTTGTTTGTGTACTTCCAGGATGAATGCTTCAGACAGGATCTCATTCATTGAAAATTTCCTTCGCATAGTCCATGCTATGGCCATTTCAATATTTTTTTGTTCAAATTCATCCAATTCTGCCCTGGTTGAAATAGTCCTGATTTTAAGGCCCTCCTTTTCATCTTCATCAATGGGCGTCTGGCCTTCGATATATTCCAATTCTAGTCCCATAAATACTTTGGCATTTCATGATTTATTTCTGCCGCTTTTTCATTAATCGCTTTTTGTAACCGTTCTTCTGAATTTTCCTGATCCTCAAGTTTCATACTTGTGGAGGTTCTTAGGACAATTTCAGTGGCAATTTCCAACGCCTTTTTATCGATCATTTGTGCCAGAGATCCACTGTTTGGAATAAATCCGTAAACCAATTTCATATCAAGGCTGGAGCCAACCTGGCGCAGAACATTCAAAGATACCGTCCCGTTTTTTTCGCGGGTTTCAATTTCCTTTACACTCTGAGCTGTAATCCTTGCTCTTTTCCCTAATTGCCTGAGCGACATACCCAACGCTTTCCTGATTGAATATATCCATCCTTCCTGGGGGATTATAAAAGATTCAGGAACCTTTATCTGTTGAATCTTGTTATCAACCTGTTCCAATATTAATTTTTGTGTCTTCATAAGGCTATAACCATAAAATATAATGCAAAAATAAGGTATTAGCCTGATATATGCAAATAAAAATAAGGTTTTAGCCTTTGCAGCTCTCCGGTTAGACTCCCGGTTATTCTGGCCCGAAGACGGGTCAGGATTTTCGGTCCGCGGTTAACAGCGGTAACCGGGCGGACCCTGAAAAGAAAAGGGAAATTGGGTTATTGAACTAAACTGATAAATCTTAGGATTTCCTCCCTGATTTCCTCCCTCACTTTCCGAGTTTTTTCAAGTTTCTCTTCTTCTGTTCCCGTGAAGGAGGATGGGTCTTCAAATGACCAATGGAGGGTTTTAGTCGCACTTGGGAAAATGGGGCATCTTTCTGAATTCGCAGCATCGCAAACGGTCACCACATAATTGAAAAGAGTTCCATCTTTATAGAAGTCAAATACATCTTTTGTTTCGTTTGCTGAAATGTCTATCCCGGTCTCGGCCATGACTTTAACTGCCAGCGGGTTTAAGGTCCCTTTTTCCAGGCCGGCGCTTTGGGCGTCGAATTTATCACCGGCCATGTTATTCAGCAATGCCTCCGCTATCTGGCTGCGGGCTGAATTGTGAATACAAACAAATAAAACCCTGGTCTTTTCCATTGAGCAATATTTTAGAAAATGAATTCAATCGTAAAAGTACGATGGAATTCATTCAGCAAAACAAAACCTGTATTAACTTATTGTTAAATCGTTGCGCGACATTAAACTCTACCCGCAGATTCCCCACTTGCCGGGGAACCGGGTGGTATGGCTCGCCACGGGCGCAAATCACTGATCCCAGTGTTACTGAAAATAAATGCAGTCCGCCTCCAGACATTCTTTATTGTATTCCGAGAATCCGCAATGGACCTCCGATGATTCCAATGTAACCTGAAACTTTTCCTCCAGGAACTTTATTGCTTCACTCAAGGCAAGATAAGTATCCCTTTTGCAGCACCTTGGGCCTCCATGTTCTGCAATTGAAACCAGGCATTTTCCTGTCATCAGGTTGCTCAGCTTCCATTCTTCTTGGGCCAGAGGTGTTGAACCTGTAATCACGCTGATGAAAATCCCGGTTCCCACGCCTGCCCCGCAATTCCCATGGGTTCCACAGAATCCGCCGGGAACCTTTTCGGCCCGTTTACGTACGATTTCAATTTTTGTTGATTTCGAGGGATCTTTCAGGAGGTTGCAGTAAGCAGAAATAAGTACAGCCGGCACCAGGAAATGATGTTCGGGGCCATGCATTTTTATCTTTTCACTATGCATGATCGCGGTAGCCATTTCAATTGGATTCAAGGAAGCTGAATGGTTGCACCAGGTCTCAATCAGCTCAATCCCCGATTGGGCATGGCAGTTGTCACAAACAAAATGATCATTAACACAGCTAACATTCGATTGAAATGTTCCTTTACAGTAATAACATTCCTTCATTTCATAAGCTGCACCGTAAACCAAATCTTTTCCGCAGATCAGGCAGCCATTCCTGTTTTCCATAATCATGCTAAGCTGTTTGTTTGGTGAAATACTTGCGCTGAAACCAGAATGATACATTGACCAGGCTGATCAGAACGGGAACTTCAACCAGGGGGCCGATCACGGCCGCAAAGGCAACTCCCGAACTGATGCCGAAAACCGAAACAGCTACTGCTATTGCCAGTTCAAAATTATTACTTGCCGCTGTGAAGGAAAGAGTAGCGGTTTTCTCATACCCGGCGCCAATACGCTTACCGATAAAAAATGACGCAATGAACATGACCACGAAATATATGATCAGTGGTATGGCGATACGCACTACGTCAAGCGGGATCTTTACAATATACTCACCTTTGAGTGAGAACATCACAATGATCGTGAAAAGCAGTGCGACCAGGGTGATAGGGCTGATTTTAGGGATGAATTTACTTTCGTACCAGTCCCGGCTTTTCAGGTGGATAAGGCTGAACCTGGTGATAATCCCAGCAATAAAAGGGATCCCCAGGTATATGAACACGCTCTTTGCAATCTGGCCTATCGTGATGTCCACCGCAAAAGTTTTAAGGCCCAGCCAGGAAGGTAGTATCGTAAGAAAAATATAGGCGTAAACCGAAAAGAACAGGACCTGAAAAATTGAATTAAAGGCTACCAGGCCTGCACAATATTCCCTGTCGCCTTTTGCAAGGTCATTCCATACGATGACCATCGCGATGCATCTTGCCAGTCCGATAAGGATCAGTCCGGCCATGTATTCAGGATATCCCCTGAGAAAGATGATCGCTAACAGGAACATGAATATGGGCCCTATGATCCAGTTCTGGACCAGGGAAACAGTAAGGATCTTTATGTTTTTAAACACATCACCCAGTTCTTCATACCTCACCTTTGCAAGAGGCGGGTACATCATAAGGATCAATCCAATGGCGATTGGGATATTGGTGGTCCCTGACTGAAAGCTGTTCCAGAAGCCGGCAACAGAAGGGAAATGATATCCTGAAAAAACACCTGCAAACATAGCCAGGAAAATCCATAAGGTCAGGTAGCGGTCTAAAAAGCCAAGACGTTTTTTTGATGGAGACATGGGATGGATGATTTACGATTTTATGGACAATGTACGATGTACAATGTACAAATGCTCAATTATTTTTCGGCGGTGACGGTGATGCTGAATATGCCGGTCTTATTATTTTTGAATTCACTGATTTCGGCTTCAGTCAGGTAATTGCGCAACAGTTCATCGGGCAGTTCAATTTCTTTTTCCTTGTTGATCTCAATGTTCCTGAACCCTGACTGACTAATTATTTCGAGGTATTCATCTTTCTGTATGGCTCCTGCAACACAGCCTGAATACATTACGGCATCATCTTTCAATCCTTTGGGAAGCTTCCCTTGCAGCACCACATCGGAAATGCTGAAGTGACCTCCGGGTTTAAGAGCGCGGAATATACCATCATAGGCCTTTTTTTTGTCTGGCACCAGGTTCAAAACGCAATTGCTCACAACCACGTCGATAGTACCAGAAGGAACAGGCATTTCCTCAATATCGCCTTTGATGAATTCCACATTGGTAAAGCCTAATTTTTTCACATTTTCACGGGCTTTTTCAAGCATGGTATCACTGAAATCAATCCCAATCACTTTGCCTGATTCTCCCGACAGTGCACGGGCTACAAAGCAATCATTGCCTGCGCCTGAGCCAAGGTCAAGTACCGTATCGCCTTTTTTTATTCTGGCAAATTGTGTAGGTATCCCGCAACCAAGGCCAAGGTCTGCATCGGGATTGTAACCATCGAGCTTCTCATAATTCTCACTGAAGATGGTATAGTCGATCTCGCAGCATCCGCCGGCACCGCAGCATGATGTTTCATTTTCTTTCTTTGACTGCGTTGCGATCTGGCTGTATTTTTCTTTGACGATCTCTTTGATGTCCTTCTTTTGAATATTCATTGGTTTAAAATTTAATTCGTTAGTTTATCGATTATTTTCTTTCTCTTGGCCTGATCATGCATGGACAAGGTCCGTTAAGAGGCTGGTATTTCCCCGCTTTCATGGGAAACCCGTCTTTTTCCCAATCGGCGATCCCTCCTGCCAGGCTGGCAATATTTTCGTAACCTTTTGCTCTCAGGGAAACTGCATATTTCCTGCTCCATAATCCTACCGCATCGGCCAGGATCAAGGGTTTATCCAGGGGTAGTGATTCCCATTTCTCTTCAAATTCAGTATGTGGAAGATAAATTATATTCTCGACCCCGAATGCACGGATATCAGTATCGAATTCTTCCCTGAGATCGACCATGGTTGCTCCAGCTCCTAATAGTTCCAGGACTTCCTTTGGCAGGGGATAGGGGATTCCATCGATCTTCAGGCTGCAGTTTTCAAAAAAATCCGGCATAGGACGGAAGGTTTATATGGAAGCATTGAAAAAGTAAATAGCAATGAAGTATATCCCGCTAAGGATAAAGATAACGGCAACAATCCTCCTGAACCACAGCTCAAAGATTTTGATCCTGTTATAAAAACCCCCGACTGAAGAGATACTGAAGGCTATGATATAAGCGATAATAATGACTGGCAGTCCTGTTGCAATGGCGAACACCAGGGGCAGCAAAATTCCTGCCTTACTGGCCAGGGTCATAGGGATCAGGATGCCAAAATAAAGAACTCCGCTGTATGGGCAGAAAGCAAGGGCGAAAAGACAACCCAGCACAAATGAACCCCAGTAACTGTTTATCTTCAGTTTAGCAATAAGCCGGTCGGTCAGGTTGCTCAGGGAAAATTTTCCCAGGTTAATAAAATCGAGCATCAGGA
Source organism: Bacteroidota bacterium (assembly GCA_037141915.1). Taxonomy (GTDB): domain Bacteria; phylum Bacteroidota; class Bacteroidia; order Bacteroidales; family FEN-979; genus CAIRDP01. The sequence goes on from JBAXBP010000001.1 coordinate 15,050, forward strand.
TACCAATGATAAGCAAGAATATCCCGATGAATTTCTCCCCGTTTGACTGGAGAAACCTTGCAAGATGGAACCTGCTTGCACCGAAAAATAAAATAAGTCCTAAAGCAGTATAACTGAAAGCCCTTCCTGCAGTATAGATCAAGCCATTGAGAAATACCCTGCGTTTATTTACCAGGTCTTTACTGATGTATGCTGTGGCGGTAATGTTTGTGGCAAGCGGGCATGGACTTATGGATGTCATAACACCCAGAATGAATGCCGACAAAAATGGCAGCTGAGCAGAGTCCAGGATATTTTGGAGGTACTCCATAAGTCTATTTCAGCAGCAAATTAATTTTATCCTTCAGCACGCTGATAAATTTATCGGGGTTATACCGTGCATTGGCAAAAGCAAATTCAGTAAGGTCGTTCCTGCTCTCTTTGCCTCCCGACGTTTTTGTAAGGAACAAAGCCGAACCGGTCGCCTCATATTTCTCAGCTATGGCCTTGCTCTTACTGTCATCCACATCGATCACAGTGAATTTAATAGTGCCGTTCTTCAACTGTGAGGCGAAATAAACATCAAGGGTTTTCTTTGTGTTTTCTTCGATCGCCATGCAGGTGGGGCATCTCCGCGTTGCATGGAAATACAATACTTCCAGTTTTAAAGTTGGGTTCTGGGCCATCAGCATTGAGCAGAAGATGAAGCCCAGGATCAATGAAAGACTAAGTTTCTTAATCATGATATTTTAATTTATTGCCCTGTTTTGTTGATATGTTCCTGTATAAGCTGTTTGATCTCTGAAACTGCAGGCACCCTGCCATTAATCACCACCTGTTCATCGAACACAAGGGCCGGTGTTCGCATTACCTTGTAGCCGATGATTTTCGTGATGTCTTCAACCTTTATCACTTCGGCACAACTTCCCAATTCAGCTACCGCTTTCCTGGTGTTACTCTCCAGTGTTCTGCAACTGGGGCACCCTGTTCCCAGTACTTTAATGATCATACTTTTTGTGTTTCTGGTATTGACCGATACGATTGCTTCCAGAAATCGGCAAACAGCTTCTGAGCCTGTTTCCAGTTCTCCGGTTCAATGCAGTACCTGATTTTGGGAGGCTCAATACATCCCTGGATCAAGCCCGATTCCTTCAATTCTTTCAGATGCTGTGATACCGTGGCCTGTGCGATCGGGAGTTCTTCAACGATCTCTCCGCAAAAACAGGTATCCATTGAAGCAAGCAGCTTCACGATCGCAATCCTGGCAGGATGGCTCAATGCCTTGGCAAACCTGGCCATCCGTATATCATCTTCATTATAATCCGTACTTGTATATGCCATATTGATTGTTTATCGCAAATATACGATGAGATTTTGAATTATGAACTGATTTACCCGATTTTTAATAAACCAGAGAAATACTTTTAAATTTGCATTGATTTTCATGGCTGTCCTGTTTACGCAGCCATGAATTTTTTTGATTAAGCAGGAGAGAAAACAAGGTTATCAGAAGTAAAAAATCAAGCGGAGAACAACATGGGGACAGTCTTTTCTAAAATGAACAGCTATTTTGAGTTTTCGAAAGAAAGAGATCTGAAAGAATATCCCAAACAGGTCTTCGTGCTTGCCGAAAAGTCCCTGGGTCCTCTTCTCGAATCAAAGCTCCCCGAAAACCTTAGTCATTTAATAGTGGCCACGACCACCCCGGATTCACTTGCCCCTTCCCTCGGACAGATGATCGTTGATAAATTCAGCAGTTCTTTTTCAAATTGTCATTGCATCGATATTGTCCAGGGATGTGCAGGAAGCGTTACTTCCATGATAGTGGCCAGCCAGCTGGCCGAGTTGAATAAATCGTCGGTGATGGTGGTTAATGCCGATGCGGCAAAAAGGGCCACCTCCAGGTCAAGCAAGTTTAATAAAATTTTCGGGAACGGATCGTTTGCCTGCCTGATCAGTTACCAGGATTCCAATACGGGGCTGATACACTCAAAGTCCAGGCAATACAAGGGCCTTTCGGAGGTTGTAAGTGTTCCCTTAGGTCATGATCTGCATGAAATATTATTAAGGGAGAACAAGAACCTGTACAGTGATCCGCGAAAATATCTCGGCCTGTCGATGAACAACCCCCTTGCATTGAAGCTGATCAGGAAAGCCGAAGCTTTTTACCTTGATTTTACCAAAGAGACCGGCCCGCCGGATATCATGATCCTTCACCAGGTGAACCCGCTTATACTGAAATACTTTTCATCGGTCTTTAAAAAGTATAAAATTGAATTTATCAACGTTGTTGAAACTACCGGGAACTGTGGTACCGCATCGGTAGGCATTGCGCTGGATTCAATCAAGAACACCATAGGGGGTAAAACTGTTCTTTTATGCAGTTTCGGGACCGGCGGGGTCATTACAGCAGGCTATTGGCAAACCTAAACACCAGGATTCCTTATGCAGAAGCTGCTTTCGTTTACTATTACGGCTCTTCTACTTCAAATGCTTTCATTGACGGCAGAAGCACAGTCCTGGAACTTCATCAAAGAGAAGGAAGGGTTCAGGCTTTATACCCGGCAGGAGGCAAAGAGTTCGTTTAAATCATTCAGGGGGGAAGCTGAGATCAGGGCCGATCTGGATAAGGTGAGTTCCCTTATTGGCAATATCAAAAACCTCGACTGGTGGGGAGATGATGTGCATGACATCACTGTACTTGCTTTTGAAAAGGACAGGCACATCAGGTATTATTTTGTGTACGATGTTCCCTGGCCATTCACTGATCGGGACCTTGTTGCCGATGTCACAATTTCTGAAGATTCGGCTACCGGGATACGCACCGTTTATTCTCATCCTTTGCCTGATGTTGTCCCTGAAAAGGCGGGATTGATCCGTGTTACAAATTACTGGCAGAAGTGGACCATACAGCCCTTAAAAAACGGGATGATCCATCTTACCCTTGAAGGTTTTATTGATCCTGCAGGGAGCGTGCCTGCCTGGTTGTATAACATGGTTATCATTGATACACCACTGAGGCTTTTACGGGAGGTTGAGAAGAGGGTTCAAACAGAGCAGGACCCCGGCTGAAACGCTGAAAATTGTTTCTCCCGGAGTGGATCCGACTGGTTAATAAATTACTGCCTGAAAACCCTGGTAAGAAATGCCTTCATGTCGTTCCACGAAGCTTTGTCAGCTTCAGCATTATATTGAATCGGAAGATTGAACTCTTTTCCAAGCTTGGTAGCAGCGGGGTTTGTGAAGGCATGGGTTGCATTGGCGTAGGTCTTAAAAATATAATCGGCATGAATGGAATCCATCTGGTGTTTGAAGGTTTCAACATCATGCTGTGAAACCGATTTGTCGCTGCCTCCATGGCATATAAGTATTTTGGCTTTTAATGACTTCGGATTTGGGGGCACACCTGCCAATCCGCCGTGGAAACTGACAACTCCTTTCAGATCGGCTCCAAGTTTGGTATAATTAAGTACCATAGAACCTCCGAAGCAATATCCTATGGCAGCAATATTCCCGGCATCAGCCAGGGGATATTCTTTGACCTTGTCAATTGCAGCATCAAGCCTGGCCTTTGCCAGAGTGGGATCCTTATAAAACTGTGAAGTCAGCTGCCTTGCACCGGCAGGATCTGAGGCAGTATCTCCATTACCGAACATATCGACAGCCATGGCCAGGTAGCCTAATTCGGCCAGTTGTCTTGCCCGCATTTTTGAATAATCATTCATGCCCCACCATTCATGGACGACGAGAACAACAGGTCGTTTCCCTTTTTTGGTTTCATCCCATGCGATAAATCCCTTCAGGGTAACGCCACTGGCTGAATAATTCACGCTTTCTTCTTTGAGCTTTGATGCCATGGTTTTTGAATATGAGAATAAGAGTATTGTAACGATGAGTGCAGAGGTAAGGATGCAATGAAAAATATTTTTTGCTTTCATTTTTTTAAGATTCAGAATAAACGGTCAATAAGAATTTAGAACAAAGGTAAAGGGAAGACAAGCCTGCTTAGTGTGATTACAGCTCAATTATATAAAAGGATTATACCTCAATGTGAAGGTAGTGGTTTTTCAATCAATTCTCCGGGGAATCGAACAAATTTGTTGCAGGAAATCCCAAAAAAAATACAAGTGCATTTTTTTTCGCAATAAATACTAAAGCACGAAGCATTTAAGCTGATTCATTCTGAAATTCTGCAAAAGAGATGCGGTCCTTCGCGGATTCCCGTTTTTACTCCCCTTGTTTGCGAGCTAATTTTATGCAATCAAATTCCAGGGTATGAAAAAGTTTCTCATTTTATCGTTGGCAGTGTTTTTATTGAAAAGCATGATGGCAATGAATTTCGCAGGTTCAACGGAACCGCTGGCCGGCAGTTTAAATAACAATCCCGACACTGTCAAAAAGAATGCGGCTCACCCATACCATGGTTTTCCCGGGCAACGTAAATCCGCAGTCAAAAAAAAGGTTCTGCCAATCGGCACTTTGAAGATCAGGACTGAAATCCCTGCCAGTTTTTCTTATGATAAAGATTCAACTCTCACACTTACTCCTTATCATCTCGTAGTAATTTACAAGGTTCCTGTCGGACCACATACACTTACATTCCGTGATTCACTTATGGAGCGCAGTAAAACGATAATGGTCGACACCGCTACCACCGGATATTATAAATTGCTTAAGGATTCGACCATCTCCGATTCGGTCAGCAGGGGAAAATTCGATCCGGGCCATAAGCAACATATGGTCTTACGTTATGAGCCATTCAAGCATGCCATAAGTTTTGATTTTCTTCCGGGTGCCTTTTTTAACGGGAGGGGAATTGGCCCGAATATCAGGTTTGAGATCGGTTATAATGTCAGCAGGGTTCTGAAGCTGGGTATCGGTACAGGCTACGCTTACTACACTACCCATCTGAAATATACAGAATGGGAATGGTTCGTGCCGTCAGGTACCTATGAATCGGAAAACTTCGGGTTTCCTTTTATTCCCCTGTACCTGGATATTGCACTGAACTTTAAATCCAACAGGACCACGACCTTTTTAAGCTTTAATATTGGCGCCAGTTTTCCATTGGCCGGATCTATAAACTGCAAAGCTACCTACAACGGATCTTCATACGATGCATCAACGTATTATCTGAAGATCGACAAGATCCAGGCAGGACTTTATTTTGGAATCGGAGCCGGTATGAAATACTTTTTCACTCCCTTTTTCGAAGGAGGTGTGGCTGCCGGCTTTAATATGAGCATCAATGCTGTCAGCGGCAATTACTACAATGACCAGGCTTATACAGAGTATGCCTACCCTCATGCAGCACCTCACGCCACGACAGGTCTCGGGATCAACCTCATGTTCGGATTTAACCTGGATACAAGGAAATCTCAGGGGAGGCCGCCGTCATGGTGAGACCCGGTAATTCAGGAGGGATATCTTTTAAGTCATAACGATCATGGAAAAAGATATAGAACTGCTGTTAATTATCCCTTCGGCCCTTGACAGGCAGGGGAATCCTGTCAGGCATAAAAAATTGCTGCTTCCATCCATTACCATGCCCATGCTTGCCGCTGTCACTCCCGCCGGTGTTTCAATAACCATTATTTATGAGACCATTGAAGATATTCCCTTCGGGAAAAAATGGGACCTGGTGGGTATTTCAGGAATGGGGTCCGGATCAGTGAGGGCCTGGCAGATCGCTGATGCATTCAGGGAAAACGGAGTCAAAACGATCATCGGCGGGATTGGGCCGAGTTTGTTTGATCCTGAAATGACGCTCAGGCATGCCGATTGCATCGTTATCGGAGAAGCCGAGGAAATATGGGGCGAGGTTATTGAGGATTTCAGATCGGGGAGGCTTCAACGTATTTACAGGCAGGAACGCGCATCGGATCTAAGCACCTTGCCCACCCCTAGGTTTGACCTGATGAACATGAAGAAAATGGGATTTATGCGCAGCGTGCAAGCGACAAGGGGATGCCCGTATACCTGCAGGTTCTGCTCAGTTTCGGCATTCTACCATGGCGCATACAGGAAAAGGCCTGTAGATAAAGTAATACAGGATGTAAGGGCCGCAAAAAAAACGGGCAGCAGGTTCGTGGTGTTTCTCGACGATAATATATTCTTTGACCATGAGTATAACAGGGAACTATGGACGGCATTGATACCGGAGAAGATCATCTGGATCAGTTCGGCAACGATACATATTGCAGATTACCCCGCAATGCTTGAACTGGCTTATAAAAGCGGCTGCCGCATGCTTTCGGTCGGGATTGAAACCCTTGACAAACAAAACCTGAAAACCGTGCATAAAAACTGGAACCATCCCGGTGAATATATCCGGGCCGTTGAGATCCTGAGGGCTAATCACATCATGGTATCGGCTTCGATCATGCTGGGAATGGACCATGATACAAAAGAAACTTTTAACCATGTGTTCGAATTCCTGATGGAAGGCTGTGTCCCTATCCCCCGCATCATGATCATCACCCCGATCCCGGGAACGCCATACTTTTCGGAACTTGAAAAGGAAAACAGGATCATCAACCATGACTTCAGCAAGTATACCGGGGGAATAGTCGTATTCCAGCCTAAGAACATGAATGCGGAAGAACTGGAAGAGGGATACTGGAAAATGTATTCGGAAGTATTTACTCCGAAAAATATATTCCGGCGGATGTCAAAAAATATTACCGGGCAGAACCCCATGATCATCGCGGGGCTGTTTGTAACCAACTTCAACTATCGCAAGCAAATACAAAAACGGGTTGTTCCCGGGATCACCTGATCCACATACAAAAACAAAATGGAATCAAAAGCAAAAACCATAGCGGTGATTAACACCCTGGCCAATGTGTACTCGGAACACAGGGAATATACAGGCTTCTTTTCAAAGATCAGGACAGCCGAGTGGAGCAATATCTTTGTTTCACCTGCTGTGTTACTGATTGCGACAATCCTGAAGCAGGCGGGGCATCAGGTTGCTATATACAATGATGTTAATAATGAGGTGGCCCCTGAGAACATACACGAGGAGATTATCCTGATCTCCAGTATCACTCCATCGGCAAAAAGGGCATATGAAATCGCCGGGCTCTTCCCCGGCAGGAAGATTATTCTGGGTGGAGTGCATGTTTCGGTGCTTCCCGAAGAAGCCGCTCAATATGCCGATCACGTGGTGGTAGGTGAATGTGAACATATCCTGGCCGACCTGGTTGAAGGAAGGATAAAAGATAAAATCGTGTATTGCGAAAAAGTGCAGGACCTTGATGGCCTGCCTTTCCTCGACCATTCCCTGCTGAAGAATTTGCCCGATATAGTACCGGTGCAATCTTCGCGCGGCTGCAATTTCAAATGCAATTATTGCACGGTTGCTTCCATGTACGGCCGGTACCGGTCGCGAAGCCCAGAAAACATTATCAGGGAGTTATTGCAATTTACAGAAACATACGGGAAGATCAATAAAATCGATTTCAGGATAGACGCTGATTTTACCTTCATAAGAAAAAGGGCTATTGAAATTATTGGCAGGATGAAAGCCGAAGGGATAAAGCCCAAAGCTATAGCAGCCAATTCGCGGCTGCAGGTATATAAAGATCACGAGTTGCTTTCCTGCCTGTCGGATCAGAATGTCACTCTTTGCATCGGCATTGAATCCCTGGACCAGGATACACTTGACAGCTACTGCAAGGAACAGAAAGAATCGGAAATCCTCGAGGCTATTAAAACCTTCCATGACTATAATATCAAGGTTATGGGATATTTGATTTTCGGCTCGGACCGGGATACCAAAGATACCCTGAAGCGCTATTCCGAATTCATTCATAAATCGGCTATTGATTTTTTCCAGGTTTCCCTGCTAACTCCTTACCCCGGGACCGGCCTGTACAGGAATCTACTATCACAAAAAAGGATATTCACTACAGACTGGGCCTATTATGACGGACTGCACATTACGTTTCACCCGGCGATGATGAGCGCTTACGAGATGCAAACCGAATTCCTGGATTTTTACCAGAAAGAGTTTTCATTAAAATTCCTTCTGAACCCGAGATGGCTTTTCAATATGGAAATCCTGCAAAATAAATTTCTTATCTACACCCTGAAAAAAATGTTTGCCGAAGACATGATCAGGTATTCAAGTTATCTGAAAACATTGGACGACAAGGCAATTGAGTTTTAGAAGCAATAATTGGATGCAATAAAAAAGGCGGCACAAGGCCGCCCTTTCCTGTAAATCCTTCAATGTCCTCACCTTTTCACTAATTTTCTTACCTGGACTTTGTCATCCGCAGTTAGTTTTATAAGGTAAACACCCTGTGCAAGTTTGCTTATATCAACCCTTGTTGTAGTCTGATCAAGAACCTGTTGCAGCAATTCCCGCCCGTTGAGATCGAGAATTGACATATGACCTGGTGAAGACTGCCCTGAAGCTTTAATGATTATTTGATCTGTTGCAGGATTAGGGGCCACAGAAAAAATTCCTGCGTTTGATTCTTTACTTTCAATGCCGTTGAGGAAGGATCTGAAACCGGCTTCGAAACGGTGAATGTCAGAGAAATAGTCTATGTAATTTTGTTGTGAGTAGATAAATATGAATCCCATATCGGGAATCCAGGAACCGCCTTGCAAAGATTCAAACTTCCCGCTGAGGGAATTCCCGTTTGCATCGTAAGTGTAGGTATAACGTGAATCATTGATCCAGCTGTCGTATAACCAGTCCTGCATAAGTAAAGTCAGCATATTCCCGTTTGAGTCGTATGTATAAGCATATCTCCATAAATACATCCAGCCGTTACTCTGCCAAAGTTCGTCCAGTTCGGTAAGCATTGCGCTGTTTGCATTATAAGTCCAGGTATATCTCCAATCATTCTCCCATGCATTTTGAACCCATTGTTCATCCAATTCGGAAGTTTGATTTCCTTTTGTGTCGTACGTATAAGAATACCTTGAATAGTTCCTCCATTCTATACTTACAGTACTCATGTTGATCTCCCTCAATTCAGTTAATAAATTAAAGCCTGCATCATAGGTATAAGTAAACCGCCACATCGAAATCCAGGCACTGCCGTTCCATTGTTCATCAAGCTCGGTCAGCATATTTCCATTGTTATTATACGTATAGGTGTACCTCGAGGAATTTACCCAGTTGGTGTTCCAATCTTCATAAAGTTCGGTAAGCATGTTCCCGCCTGTGTCGTAAGTGAAGCTATACCTGGCATTATTCACCCATGCGGTGCCCGAATTTGATTCTAACAGCTCAGTCAGAAGATTTCCCCCTGAATCCCAGGTCAATGTGATTCTCGAAAAGCCCCGCCACATGTCAACAGACCAAATCTCTTGTAATCCCGACAAAGGCAGCCCGCTTGCATTATAAGTGAATGATATCCTGTACTCATTAGCCCAGGAATTGGATTGCCATTTTTTAGCAAGTTGGGTCAGGATATTGCCATTTGCATCAAAAGTTTTTGTGAGATTTTCAAACAACCCCAATGTATCATAAGTGACAATGGAATCCCAATCCCATCTGAGGGATTTGGATTTTGATAGCATTATTTCATTTAACCGTGTTTGCAGATGACTGCTCCCGTTAATCCGGATGTGCACGATTTTGGCAGGTTTTTCACTACCCTTTCCAATCCTGATCCCTGGTCTTTCATGCTTTGTGTGACTACTTGCAAAGGAAATGCTGCAGAGGAAAATAAAACATAAAAAAAGTAAATTTTTCATAAGGACCTCCTTTTAATTTATCTGTTATTAACAAAACCTTGTTTATTGCATGAATTTCATTTATACCTGAAATCACGCTCAAACAAATTTAAGACCGGAGGGATACCGGAAGAAACGGAATACTGCAAAGGTGTTGCAGGTTCAGGGAAGAATCGCGAATCCCCCGGAGGATTTCCAGGGATTATGCATCAATCACTGCGCAGATTGCCGGGAGAAAGAAAAAAGACAGTAATGTTTTGAAAAATCGCAAAACGTTTTCTTGAATTTTGCATTTATTGCAAAAGAAATTTCAATCAAACCCTGTAAATCCCGGTCATATCGGGCAGAACCCGGGTCAGGAGTTCTGCCCCGGGCGTTCATGCCGGTCTGCTTCAGTTCTACCTGTTATTTCTTCGCTGGCGTGTAAACTACCACCTCATTTTTAATGGGCTTCGTGGTCTTCAGGTAAGCAAAAACAGCCTGAAGGTCCTTGTCGGTCATTTTGCCGTACATAGTCCAGGGCATGATTGAATTGAATTTCCCCGGTTCAACTTTGGTGTTAAGGGTCAGGGAGTCGCTGTGGATTCGGAAATAATGGATGAACATGTCATCTTTCCAGGCTCCGATTCCTGTTTGTTCATCGGGTGTGATATTGCTTGATCGAACTATCGAACCATCAGGGAAAGGGAATTCCCTCCCTCCTCCGAATTCAGTTCCTGCAACCAGGCTGCCTTTGTCGACTTTGGTATGGCAATCCACGCAGGCTGCTGCCGTGGTCAGGTATTTCCCATAATTCACCACATCGGTTTCCTGAGGAAGCTTGGAAGGGGTGGCTTTATGAGGCATTGTGTTAATGATGAAATTCATAGGGAAATCGGATGATGATTCGGGGACCTGGTTTTTTATTGGTTTCAGGGTCCTGAGATAAGCAATAATACATTTTATGTCTTCTTCGTCCATCAGGCCGTAATAATGGTAAGGCATTACCGGAAAAATAGCTTTGCCTTTTTTGGAAACCCCGGTGGTGATGGCCCTGAAGAGTTCTCCGTCAGAATTATTGGCTATCCCTTCGGGGGTGATATTGGTAGCATAATATACCCCGGGAAAACCGAATTTCTGATCAAATACGTCACCTCCCATTCCTATTGTTCCTTCCATCGGAGGACCTGAAAATCTTGACCAGTCGCGTTTTGAATGGCAATCGATACAAATAGTCACATGATTGGCAAGGTATTCCCCCCTGGCGATCCTTTCGGGGGTCAATTCGACCTTTAGATCCGGCGCAGATCCGACATTGGGCAGGGCAAACCTCAGGTAACAAAGGGCCACAGCCAAAACAATAACAATGATTATTACAATCCAGAGTAAAATCTTCTTTGCTTTTTTCATAGTTCCGGTTTTAAAGGATTAATGATTAAACGATTTTATTCTGAATGCGGAATGGTATAGTAATCCCAGGAAAGTGCGGTGATGATCATTGCATTTCAGTTTAGTTTGAAAAACGCTGCATTCAGTATTGTTGCAAAACTAACCCAAAGAAAATAAGGGATATTAATATAGGCTGCGGCGGGCTTGATCCTGTAAAAGAGTGAGATCATAACGGGTATGCATAGCCAAAGAATTACGATATCCATCAGAGCAAGCCCGATGTGCTTAAAATAGAAAAAGAAGAAACTCCAGGCAAAGTTAAGGAGGAGCTGAATGAAATAAACGGCAAGGGCCCATGATTTCGCCTTACTTGCCGGCTGGCACCAGATCAGGTAAAATGAGACTCCCATCAGGATGTATAAAACAGTCCAAACAGGACCAAAAATCCAGTTTGGCGGGCTTATGGCCGGGGAGGTCAGTGAAGCATACCATACAGGTATTGCATTTGAAGTGAAGAAGCCTGAAACGGCTCCGATCAAAAGCGGTAAAGAAAGGGAAATAAGAAGCCTGATAATATTCATGGTCTTCATGCGGGCGGATTGAAGTTCATTTACATTTTATAAACCAATGCATTGATGTTCATTCCGGCCCCGACGGAGGCCAGAACAATAGTATCCCCTTTCTTAATTTTATGGGTGTTCATCTTCTTCTTAAGGATGAGGTCGAGAAGGGTAGGAACTGTTGCAACCGAAGAATTACCCAGCCATGAAATCGTCATAGGCATGACGTTTTCAGGTATATCATCAATACCATAAAGTGTATAAAGCCTTTGCAATATCGCATCATCCATTTTCCCGTTGGCCTGATGGATCAGTACTTTTTTAATGTCGCGGAGACTTACTTTGCTCTTTTCCAGGCAGTCTTTGATCGCCTGTGGAACTGTTTCAAGGGCATACTGGTATAGTCTCCTGCCGTTCATTTTTAAAAACATTTCTTCATGCTCAGCACCTGATGGCTTATATGATTTGCCCATGAAAAGCATTTTGGAATACAGGAAGGTATCTGAACGTGTTTTGTGCGCCAGGATACCGATTGGAGTGCTGCTCTTCCTTGCTTCCAGAACAGCCGCGCCTGCCCCGTCGGAATAAAGCATACTGTCCCTGTCGTGAGGGTCGGAAACCCTGGATAAAATTTCTGCCCCGATAACCAGGATTTTCTTGGCATCTCCTGATTTTATATAATAATCGGCTTGTATCATTGCCTGCAGCCAGCCGGGACATCCAAAAGGCAGATCGTAAGCTACCGTACCGGGATTTTTTATGCCAAGCTGAAACTTGACCCGGGAAGCAAGGCTGGGTACAATATCCAGTTGCTTATTGCCTTTACGTACGTCACCGAAATTGTGAGCAACAATGATGTAATCGAGTTCTTCCTTGTCGATTTCGGCAGATTTAATGGCCTCAACAGCCGCAAACCCTGCCAGGTCGGAGGTTACGAGGCTGCCTGATGCATAACGTCTTTCGGCAATTGTTGAAATTTCCTCAAATTTATCAATGATCTCGCGATTCGTTTTATCGAGTTTTTTCCCGGATGTATCATAGAATTCAGCGGCAAGAAAATCTTCATTTTTAACAAGCTTTGAAGGGATATAAGACCCGGTTCCTGTGATAATACTGTAAATGTTTTTCTCCATATAAAAATGATGTACGCCTTTGATTACTTGCTTGAAAATTATGCTTTTCCCGGTTGATTTTGGATTTTTTTCAACCGGTTCCAACTGTCCATCACGTATTTAAGCTTTTTAGAAAAGGATTTTTTAATGCCAAATATTTTTACAAATATACTTTTTTCAATATATTTTACAAGTAAAAATAAGCGGGTGCAGCTAAGATTTCTACAAAGAATAGCCGGAAAGAGGGTAATGAATTAGTGAGGCAGGATATTCCCGTATGGATTTCAGGATCGGAAAAATCAGGCATACCCTGTTAATGGCGTGAAATTGCCGAGTTCAGGTAGGAGACAAGCACCTCGTTCTTATTCCCGCTGGTGCCGTCGTAGGTCAGGGTAACGACAGGAATTCCGGTAATTCTCCTGATCTCCTGGGCCATGGCCTCGGTTACCATGGCAGGGCAGCAGAAGGCAGGATTGGTTTGCACAAAAAGAGAGATACCTGGATGGTTTTCGAGGATATAAAAAATCTTCAGGATGTTCTCGTAGGATTCGCCTGAATGATAAGGGCTTATATTGAATTTAGACAGATTTTTTTCAAGGCGTTCAGGACTGATAACCGGTTTGTTCCCCAGGTATTTCTTGAATTGATTATAGTACTTGTCCTCAAACATTTTAATGCTCGAAATCATCACCCTGTAAAGACCTGTATTAAAATAATCGCCACGTGCCATGGCCCGGCGTATCTGATTCTCGATCGTTAATTTTACCAGGTCTGTATAGGGTGTTGTGACTACTTCGCCCCCGTTTTCTTCGATATCACGGATCAGGTCCTGGTTCATGATGTCGTTATCCCTTACGTACAGGTCGCCGAAAATGGCAACCAGGGGCTTGTTCCCCGGTTTCCGTTCAATTTTATCAAACAGTGAGACCGCTTCAGTTACGGCAGCATCAATCTGACGCTTACCGAGAAAAGCCGTTTCAAGGATACTTATGCTTTTTTCGATAGCAGCGTCCGTTTCACCGCGGTTGACCTCATAAGGCCTTACTTTGCATCCCATCTTCCGGATCAGCCCGCCCAGCAGGTAAGCGAAATAGGCATAGTAACCGGTGCTGTATGCAATTTCAAGATGTGTAAGCTTCCCGAAATAAACGGATGCCTTATCAAAACCATGCCCGTAATCCTCAAGCAGGTTTTTAATATAAAAAGGATAAAGTCTGAGGTTGCAGGTGATGTAACATTTGGTCATCCAAAGCATGGTTTGTTCAGGCTTCAGCCCATGCTGCTCAACATAATCAATGAATTCCTGGGCAACGATATTCACAGGAATACATTGCCCTGTATTATGGGCCATGCTTTTGCGGATGATCATTTCGCTGGATTTCATCAGGCGGGCATCGATGCCTCCCCTCCGGAGGTTGGCAACCAATAAGGGCGCCACCAGGTTATCCCAGTTGGGAAACAGCAGGGTCTTGCCGTTGATCCTGGTTTCGAGGTGGGGCAATAAGGAGGGAGACTTTGGCTCAGGGGCTTTGCGGTCCAGGGCCGAGTGGTTCCTGAACGACCTGATCGCAGCTTCAATCCTGGTTTCATAGCCCACATTCGAATCATGTTCATCGATCTGGAGGATGAGATAGGGCTTGTCATATTCGTTCATCATTTTTTTAAAATACTCGATGATGAAAGAATCGGGAGCGCATTTGAAAGCGGTGACCAGTACAGGATAAAGATTCTTTACTGTGGCTGTTGTCCTGGCTGTTTCAAGGATCCTGGAAGCATAATACCAGGGGATTTTCCTGAGCAGAAGTTCGGTTTCTTCGGGCTGCAATTCGTCCGGATCAATCATATCCTGGAAAAAGCTTTTGATCCCCATCCTGGCAAAAATATCGGGAATGCCTTTGTTCATTGACTTCGAGAGTACCACGTATGGCCGTCCCAGTAAAACCACCGAAACTCCGTCGGCAGGGTTAAATTCAGTTTTAAAAACCGTGATCAGTTTCTTTTTACGCTCATGGGCAAACAGCAGGGCCTCTTCGTAAGCCCATTTCACTTTTTCAAACGTGATGGCCGGTCCAAGGCAGGGGCTGAGGCTTGCGGTAAGCTGTTTGACCACCTGCCGGTTCCCCTTATGGAAATTAAGCATGGGGGATATCATTTTCCCGGTAACGGCCTTATCCTTCATTGTAAATAGGAGAGAGCCCGAATACTGCGTGTAATAGCAGTAATTGCTGTCGGAATTTTCGGGTTTGTCCCTTGTTTCCAGTGAAACCGGAAGGAAAATGAAATCCGCCTTACCTGCCAGCCAGTTTACATGACCGTGAATGGAATCGATTGGCGCGCAAAACTCAGCCCCGGCTATCCGCTTTCCTTCTTTTACAGGGTCGGTGTAATTTTCGCTGGTCACGATACGCACAGATAAATTTCCGAAAAAACGCTTCCAGAGTATAAGTTCATCGTACAGGTGCAATGCAGCAGGTAATCCAACGACGACCTCATGACTGAAGGACTTGGGCTGGACCAGGCGAAGGATACCTGCTCTCAGTTCAAGGAGGTTAAAAACCCGTGATTCTAAGTTAAGGTGTTTTTTTGTTTCATAATCCCTTCCGCAAAGAAACCCGTATGCCACCTGTTCCCCATGCACATTGGCGAGGCTGATGTGGCAATTGTTATAACAGATCGTGCACCTCTCTGAGCGGATGTCAAGCACTTCTTTGAAAAATCCGAGGCCCCTGAACCCGGATTTGGACGACATATCATCTTTAAAGCCATAGCGCCTGGTTTCAGCCGGTTTTTCTTCCCCGAGTAGCAGCGCCACGCCAAGAGCGCCGGTAAGATGACAGTAAGGCGATACAAAAATTTGCTTTCCCAGCCGTTGTTCAAAGGCCGCGACCAGTGACTTGTTTTTTGCCGTTGCCCCCTGGAAACAGACCTGCTTGCCTATGGAACTCTCCACAGCCACTTTTTTCAGGTAATTTTCGGTCACTGAATGAAGTACCGCAGCCAGGATCTCATCCACCGAATACCCTTTATTCAGAAGATGATTCATGTCGCGTTCCATGAAAACGGTACAACGGTCGCTGGTAAGAGGGGCCGGCACTCCCCCTGTCCGTTTTGAATAGGCATCCAGATCACAGCCCAGTTTCCCTGCCTGCTCCTCGAGAAAACTCCCGGTCCCGGCTGCACAAACGGCGTTCATCTGCGAAAAAGTCACCATTCCCTTATGCATGAGGGTAAACTTGGAATCCTGTCCGCCGATCTCAATAATGGTATCAGTTTCGGGGTTCAGTTCATACGCAGCCCTGGCATGTGCCGTGATCTCATCCACGATGAGATCGGCATGGATGAGTTTCCCTATGAATTTTCTTCCCGACCCTGTGGTCCCGGCACCTGATATGCTGAGGTTGATCCCTGTTCTAAGTATAAGGTCGTCAATGGATTCGAAAACCGCCTGGACTGCCTCGGCAGGCTTGCCCGAAGTGGCGGTATAAAAACCGGCCAGGGGGGAATGGTCAGTGTTTGTAAGGATGGCTTTTGTACTTGTTGATCCGATATCTATTCCCAGAAAAGACTCGTATTTTTTATCCTTAAGCAGGGGAATATACTGATCAACCAGGACCTCTGCAGTATGCGAAACAACAGAAGGTCTGAAGTTCCATGTAGCCTCACTTTTGAAATCGGGGTACCCCGAAAGCTTAATCTCCAAAGGAGGGTAGAAATAATTTTTCCCCTGGTCGTCCGGAAGTAACATTTCATCCAGGGATGAGATCTTTTGCATTAAAGGATGCTGTTTGTCGTTCAGCCACAGGTAACACGCGCCGGCAGCACCCAGGCAATGAGAATATTCATGCAAAAGGAAGCGGGTGTTCAGAAGCCCTTCGAGATGCCCGATCACGGCGGCATTCAGGGAAACACCCCCTGCAAAAAACACTGGAAATACAGGGTCGGCCTGCTTGAACAGGGTATCCACCACATTAACGGCCAGGCCCCTGCAGAGGCTGTCGCATATGGCTTCAAGAGTGAAACCCCGTTGCTGGGCATGGATAAGATCTGTTTTGGCAAACACCGAACAACGGGATGCAATTTCGGGAATGGGTCCCTTGTTTTTTAATGCAACCCCGCTAAGTTCTTCAATGCCCGACAGGTTCAGGCGCAAGGCCTGCTGATCGAGAAAGCTGCCTGTACCTGCCGCGCAGGAAGAATTCGTACGGACCGATTCAAAGTTTCCCTTCTCATCGAACCTGATCAGGCTGAATTTTTCAGCGCCTATGTAAAGCAGGGATCTTGCTTCACTGCATAAAACCCTGGCCGCTTTTATAAGAGCAATCTGGGTATTAAAGGTAGTGACGAGTTCAGGATTAAAGCCCGGAGAGGCGCAGGCAGCAATCCCGTGAAGGTTCGACAGGTCCAGCTCATCAGTAGCGGACTTCAGGCATTCCCTGATCTTTCCTTTATGAAAAAGGTACAGGGTTTTCAGGATACGGCCCGAGATATCCATGTGGACAAGAGAGATAGTAACCGAACCTATATCTATTCCGAGCAGGGTCTCAGGGTTGAGATGCCCGGTTTGTTCCCTTGTCAACATGTCCATCTGATGCCTTAAGGTTGTTCAGCCAAAGGTAACCCAAAGACTGCCTGAATGCAAATTAAAATAATCCATGCTATTTCGTGAATGTCCCTTCACGGTATTCCCTGAAGGCGGTCATTAACTCCTCCTCAGTGTTCATCACTATAGGACCCCGCCAGGCGATCGGTTCTTTTATCGGCATTCCCGATATAAGGATGAAACGGGCCCCGTTACTGCCTGCTCTGGCCATGATCTCAGGGCCTTCAGTGAACAGGGCGCCTTGGCCTGCATGCAGAAGGGTTTTTGATGCGGGTTCAAAGCCGGCTTCACCTTCAAATACATAAGCAAAAACAGTATGAGAGGGATTGACGGGTGCAGTGAATTCAGTATTTGCAGGCATCTCCACATCCAGGTACTCAGGTTCGGCAATGATATCCTTAGCAGGTCCTTTTACGCCATTAAAAGTTCCTGCGATGACCTTTACCCTTACCTTATTCTCAAGGACGACTTCCGGGATGTTCTTCGCAGGGATATCCTGGTAGCGGGGTGTCATCATTTTATTCGCAGCAGGAAGGTTAACCCAAAGCTGGAAGCCATGCATGCGGCCCCCATCAAATTTCGGCATCTCCTGGTGGATGATCCCCCTGCCGGCCGTCATCCATTGTATGTCGCCCTTGCCGATCACTCCGCTGTTTCCCATGCTGTCGCCATGTTCGACGCGTCCGTCGAGCATATAGGTGACCGTTTCAATGCCACGATGTGGGTGCCAGGGGAAACCAGCCATGAAGTCATCCGGGTTATCCGATCCAAAGAAGTCAAGCAATAAAAACGGGTCAAACAAACCTTCTTCGTAAAAACCAAAGATCCTTGTCAGCTTTACACCGGCCCCGTCGGAAGTCGGCTGCCCGTGGATGATCTTTTTAATTTTCCTGTAAACTTCCATAATTACCTTTTCAATTTGAATTCAGCAGGACTGGCGTTCTCTCAGGCATGGCGCAAAGCCACCAGCAGTGCGCCGGTGATATAGGCTGCTATCCACCAGATATAGGCAAATCTTGAGAAGAGGTGAACAGGCCTTGTGACCATTGTCCCTGGTGCATTTTTCCTGTAAAAACGCCAGATGATAACAGAATCGGTAAACATGCCAAGCAGGGAAGAATAACCCAGTACCCCGTGCAAAGTGAAAAAGCCATGGCTTGAGCCAAGTATCATGAAGGCTGTGGCAGTGATGTCGAATATTACCCCTGCGGTCAGGAATGAAAGTACGAAACCTGATACCAGCTTTTTCCTCTGTTCAGTTATTATTGCAATGGAATAAAAGATCAGCGCAAGCTGGACGATAATTATACCGAATAAAGAGAATTTGTTCATAGTTTCATTTGGTTTTGGCAGCAAAGTTAATGGATTTCGATATCAATACTTCAGTCTGATCTTTACTTCCAGGTTAGTGGGTATTTCCCTTGTTTTAATAAAGACCATCCCGTTTTTTTCATCAGGAGAAAAGCACCAGCCGGCAGACTTTTTCTTATAAACTTCAGCAGTTTTACAATACCTGAGTTTTGAGCCTTCGGAGGTAACCTGCTTCGGGACGGAGTTGCCGTGCAACTGGATAATGTAAGAACGTGATGGCAGTTTCCCTTTGTAATCCCCTTTTGCAGCTGCTATCTTAATTTCAGTGACACGGTTAAAGGTATCGGATACGGCGGACAGATCTGTAAGGACAAACTTCCCTTCCCGGTAATCACGGTTGGAGCCTTCGTCTTCGAACATCGTGAAATCAGCCCCGGCTCCAGGGTACACATCGAGTGTAAGCGTATCGGAAGGGCGTTCATTATCGTAATTCATCTGCTGGTACATAGGGATCACCGAACCTGCCCTCACGAAAAGCGGTAATTTATCAAGAGGCGCGGAATAGGAGTTCAGCCAGGTTTTTCCTTCGTAAACCTTACCATCCCAGTAATCAAACCAACGGCCTTCGGGCAGGTAGATGCTGTCGCGCTTTTCCTCATCCCGGTAAACAGGAGCAACAAGGAAATTTTTACCCAGGAGAAATTCGTAGCGGGCCAGGCTTCCCAATGCGACAGGATCTTGCGGGTATTCGAGCACCAGGGCGCGGACGGCAGGAACCCCGGTTTCGGAGGCTTCATGGCAGAGAGAATACATATAGGGAGTAAGACGGAGTTTAAGCTTCAGGTATTTACGGTTGATGGACGTGTAAGGCTCGCCATAGACATACGGTTGTTTGTCTTTTGGCGCCCAGCCCGACATGGACATGAACACCGGTGTGAAACATTTCCACTGAAGGTCGCGGGTGAAGGTTTTGTCGCTTCCTGCGAAGATGCCGTCAACGTCGCCGGTAGCACAGTTCTGGGCCGACAGCCCCGAGCCGATAACCGTCGGGATATGCCAGCGGATGTAATCCCAGCTTCCTTTCTGGTCGCCTGTCCATACCACCGAATTACGTTGGGTACCCGCCCAGCCGCAGACCGACCATATAAAGCCGCGGGCATCGCTGTTTTTCTCTATCCCGTCGTAAGCGGCCTTACAACCATCAATAGCGAATTGGTAACCTTCCCCAACCCAGGCCACATCGAGCTTACAGAGACGGCTGCCGTATTGCCCAACCTCCCTGGCGATCTTTTCAACCCCGTTCTCGGTCCAGAGCCCCGTATGGAAGCCTCTTTTGCGCAATTCAACAATTACCGAGTCCAACTTTGTATAACCGCAGCCATAACCGTCGTTGGGCAGTATCCATCCGCGAGGCATGTCATTTGCAATGTACTGGTCGGCTATCAGTGAAATAACATCAGGCGTCGTACCATTGTGGCCGCTGGTGTTGTGGCCTTTTTTAGCTCCCCGGTTGTAACAGTTCGCATCGCCCATGCCCAGCGCCCAGCGCGGAGGCAGGAAAGGTTTGCCGGTAATGTCGGTATAAGCATTAAGGATCTCCTTAAGCGATCGGCCGGCAAAATAATAACAGTCAAAACGGGCTTCCGAATGCGCAAGCCATACTGTGTCTTTGAAGGCGTATTCACCC
Organism: Bacteroidota bacterium; assembly: GCA_037141915.1. GTDB lineage: Bacteria > Bacteroidota > Bacteroidia > Bacteroidales > FEN-979 > CAIRDP01. Next base: position 35,366 of record JBAXBP010000001.1, read on the forward strand.
GGCGCGTAAGTGTTCCTCAAGGCCCCGTAGCCATTGGTACTCATGTAAAACGGGGCCGGGTTCGGGGCACCGCCTTCTTCCCAGTTCCAGTCGATCCGCAATAAAATGGTCTTGTCGCGATGGGAGAAGCGCCCGTTTTGCATCCCGCCACCGTAAAAATATTCGTTTTCTCCACGGCTGAGGTATTGCACCGTTTCTTTACCGTAGGTCAGGCAGCGGTTTTCTTCCCAGACCAGCGTACTGTTATCAGGCTTATACATCGCAAAACGCAGGGGATTTTTATATGCGCGAAGGGCAACAGCTGATGTAGTCATAAGGTAATACCTGTCCTTTTCAACAAACTTAACACCGGCCTGCCAATTGGGCAGGCTGATCACAATGTCGGTTCCGGCAGGGTTCGTGAACATGCCGTCATATGCCATTTGTATCCTGAATATATCATCCCTGCAGAACTCAACATTCACCCGGGCATGGTTGCATTCGAAAGTGAAAGTCTTACCTGACCATGTGAAACCCGTGACCGCTCCAAGCTCGTAAGCCCCTGAATACAGCTCCATCGCAAGGGTATCGTTTCCCTTCCTCTCATCTTCAGGCAGTGCCGTATAGAATCGGATCCTGTGAATGCCGTAATCGGTGAGATCGGCAGGGGGAAATGCAACTTCCACAGTGTCGATAACCGGCATCTGGTGCTGATCGCTAAACGGCATGGTGACTTTTACAGGATTGCGCTGATCGACCTGCAGGTAACAGTCAAATGGTTTTTCCAGGGGTTTCGAACCCAGGTTGACAACCTTAAAACGGAACACGTCGGCATTGGTAAAAGTGTTGCCAGCCTGTTTATGCGAAGAGAGTGAAGATGCCAGGAAATCGGTATCGAGGGCTTCCGAAAGTTCGATGTCATCGACCATCCAGTACCACATGTAAATCCCTTTCCAGTAAAACCTCAGGTATACGGTCTTCTGGAAAGCTGCCGTGCCCGTAATGTTCAGCTCCACTTCCATGGGGTTCGGGCAATCTCCTTCGGAACTGATGCCCTGCCTGACTTCGTATTCCTTCCAGTCGGTCCCGTTGCGTGAAACACCCACGTAGAGCCCGCCATCACTGAGGACCTTACCCCAGTCGTTCCATTTGAAATTCTGCGCGAACTTCAGCACAACCGAGCTTTTACCCGAGCAATCGATGGGCGTTGTCTGGAAATAAGCATCGGGCCAAATGTTCTTCTTTTCCCAGCGGCGATAAAATTTGTCGACCTTGACCCCAGGTGCAAACTGCATATGAAAACCCCCGCTCTTCGAAGATATGGGCGGCGCCTGCTGGTCAAATCCATATGAACCGGGGTAAGGCTGGTTTGTACATTCCCAAACAATATTGCTGTCGTTGACGGCTTTGCTGATCCATCCTTCGGGAAGCCTGCCCCCCGAAAAATCTTCAGTCCAGAAAATTTTGGATGAGAACTGCTTGTTTTTCTGAGCCTGTGCCAGGGTTGCGAGTACGATAAGTGCAAAGAGGATAAACTGTCTTTTCATATTATTTTTCGGTAATGCTGATTACGAGGGCCGGTGATGTGGCCATTGTTTTAAGGTATGAGGCAGGGATGATGACTGTTTTTTTTCCATCTTTACTTCTGATCTTTAATGTCTGCGGATGACCGGGCAGGCTGGCTTCAGAGGCTTTCCCGGCGAACCCGGCCGGCAGATCGACTGATGCGGGGAGGGTTTCATTTTCGTTTGCCAGGAAAAACAGGTACCTGATTTTGCCATCCTTGCTCTGGGTGAAACAGATGTTGTCTTGCTGGTAAGGTGCAAGAGGACGGCTGTTGTAAATGGCCTCACCATTGACTTTCATCCATTCGCCAATCTGCTGCAGCCTGGCGTAAGCCTCAGGTGCGAATTCCCCGGTCTTGTCGGGGCCTATCCCCAGGAGCAGGTTACCGCCTTTGGCCACTATCTTTACAAGGGTACTGATGACCCAGTTGAGCGATTTATAATGTTCCCCCGAACCTGTATGATACCAGGAATCCCCGAGCGTGATGCAACTCTCCCATGGAAAAGCCGGCACATTCGAAGGGATCTGCTGTTCAGGAGTGCGGTAGTTTTCGAACTCCCCGTGAACCGTGCGGTCCACGATGAGTATCCCGGGCTGGTTCTTCCTGGCCATCTTCGCTATGGAAGGCATGTCAACGTCCTGGATCCACAGGTGTTTCCCAAGCCATGGCTTTGTTTCTTCAGTGAGTGTATTCGCAGGTCTTACCTGTCCGCCGTCAAGCCAGAGGATATCGATCCTGCCGTATTCCCTGGTGATCTCATCAATCTGGTTGAACGTGAATTTCTGAAAAGACTTCCATCGTTCAGGGTATTTTGCGGGATCGTAGTTCACATTCCTGTCAAGGGCCGGGAAATAGGGCCACCAGTAATCGGGGCAATGCCAGTCGGGCTTGCTGAAGTAAGCGCCTATCGCCAACCCCTCTTTGCGGAAGGCTGAAAAAACTTCTTTGACCACATTACTTCTTGGGTTCTTTGAAAAAGCTGATGCGGGATCCGTGATACGGTAATCGGTGAATTTAGTGTCGAACATGCAAAAACCGTCGTGGTGCTTGGTAGTGAATACCACGTATTTCATTCCCGCGTCATGCGCGGCTTTCGCCCAATGCTCAGGATTGAATTTACCGGGGTAGAATGTCTTGCGGATATCTTCATAAGCCTTTTTATAAGTAAACCAGTCGTCGGAGTAAGGACCGCGCCTCTGGCACCATCCCTCGTCTTCGGGGCAAAGGCTCCAGCTTTCCACTACTCCCCATTCGCTGTATGCGCCCCAGTGGATCAGGATGCCGAATTTCCAGTCCTGCCATGTCTTTAAGTTCCGGCTGACCAGTGAATCCTTGGGCCAGTCATACGGAGGTTCGGCATTGGCGGGAGGTTCAGCAGTGTAACGGATGCGCTTGTTGAATTTTTCCTCTCCGTTTACAAGCACTTTCAGGTAGAACCTGCCCGAAGGATACCGGCGAAGATCATAGGTGAACATGCCTTCTTTGAGTTTAGGGTAAAGGTGTTCTTCTACAACAGTTGCCCCCGGGTCGCTTACAAGCCGAACCGTGACATCTTCTTTTTTGTTCGCAAAATAATCAAGTGTGGTGAAATCCTTGGTCCTCGTGGGATAGAGGCCTATGGAACAGGCATTCCTGTCCACCGTGTCAGGATGATGCCCGGCTGTGAAGTTATACACCCAACCTGATCCGCAGTCAGATTCAAACGACTTGATAAGTTCGCCTCTGCAGTTCAGCAGCCGGGCAATCCCGCGCCCTCCCTCTTTGTTATTCCAGAACTCCAGCCCATCGCCGGCTGTGTCGCTCAGTATCAGGAGGTAAGGACCGGGTGCCAGTCTCAGCGTATCCCGGTACTCAGTCTTTTCAGTTAAGGAGCCCAATTTTCTTTCCTTGACGATCTTCCCGCCGGCCGACTGGATCTTCCAGGAATTATGTGAGGGCTCATTATTGGTGAGCAGGTAAAACAAAAGTGCAGTGTCAAGAACGGGGGCAGGGATGAAAGCTGTTTTAAGGCTGTTATCGGCAGGATACTCGTCATCATTTCCATTGGGTTTTGAAAGGCTGACTTCAAAGCTGTTGGAACCCGGCTTTGAATCAATGTTCCCCGGGAGGTAGACGTTTTCACTTCTCATGGATTCAAGTTTTCCTGTCCATTTGAATTCCCTGGAAGGAAAGCCTGTTGTTCCATACTTTATGATGCAGTTTTCAAGCCTCAGGCTGCCGGAGTTCCGTATTATTATAGCCGGGTTGGCCGACCTGGGGTTGGCCCTGGAATAGATGCATTTGGAAGACGGGGCCCTCACATCATCAACTGAAATATCCATTTCAGCCTGAGGTTTTTTGTACTGGACAAGGTAAGCGCTGATCACTTCGTTTGCACTTGGTTTGGGGGAAACATAAGACTGCATTTTAAAGACGAGGGTATGGGATGATCCCGGGATTACAGCAATGTCGTAAATGTCGGGTTGAACCAGGTCGCCGGGGCACCACCCGCCGCGGTCATAGATCCAGGTCCCGGCCTGGGGATATAAGGGGTTTTCACCGCATTTTTTCCAAATCGCCCTTGAATCGGCCATTTGACCGTCATACCATATTTCCCGTGTTTTTTTGCAGAATTCCCCGCAACCGTCGGGCTCATCCATCCCATGTCCGGTTTGAATGACCCTAAGCCTGGCAAACGACGCTCCCTCATCCACAGTAAATGAAACAGGAATTAATTTCTGAGTTATAGGTTTAAGGCTGTCGCCATATTCAAAATGATCATCATATATTTTGCTGATTGAAATTGCTTCGGTGGCAGGCTTCCCTTTGATTATCTCAAAATCGATTGTGATGGCCCAGCCCCTGTCGTTCGCAGGTTCATAGCCTGAATGGTTGTAATTGATCTCGACGCTGTCGCGCAGCAGCAGGCTGAAATCGGTAACATCCACCTCCCATTCAAAATGCCAGTTCTTTCCGAAAGCTCCTCCATAGGGCGTAAGCATGCGGCCTATCTCGTAATCCTGAAGACTGCCGTGAATGCCTCCCTGCCTGAGAATGCTGATACGGTCGGAATAGTCCCAGTCGGCGCAGCGCATGGTGTCGGGGCAGGCGAAATTAACATGCATGATAATTTTACGGACAGGCTCGGTTGGTTTTGGAAAAACACCCCAGCGGATATAATCCTTGTTGCCTTTCGAGGGGTCGGTAACAACGGTTGTTTTATGATGCGTGATCACATGGATGGTGTCAGCCGGAATGGCCCGGACAGGGGAATTGAACACAAAGCAGCTAATGATGAACAGAAAAATGGCAGGTTTCATAAACAGAGATGTTATTTGTTTAGTTCAGTTCAATGCTTCATTTCATTATTTATCACGGCCTGTCGGTTCATCGCGGTATTCATGCGGAAACAAGCTGTGTGGTTTGAGTGAGGCTCAAAACCGGGTATCAATTAACCGTATTTTTTTATAAAATCGGAATAAGTGCTCTCAATCCCCTGGCGTAACTTGATTTTAGGAGTAAACCCCAGTTCAGTGAGCCGGGTGGTATCGAGAAGCTTTTTCGGGGTTCCGTCGGGTTTGGTATGATCAAAAATCAATGTCCCGCTGAATCCTACAATCTCCTTAATGAGAATTGCCAGTTCCTTAATGCTGATATCCCTGCCCCATCCTATATTAATAAACGGGGTCCCTTCATAGTTCTCCATGAGAAAAACCACGGCGGCGGCAAGATCATCAACGTGCATGAATTCACGAAGGGGTGAACCTGTGCCCCAGATATTCACAAAGGCGGCACCGGAGATCCTGGCCTCGTGAAACTTCCTTATCAGGGCAGGCAGAACATGTGATGTTTGAAGATCGTAGTTGTCGTTCGGACCGTAAAGGTTGGAAGGCATTGCCGAAATATATTTCGTGCCATATTGCAGGTTGTAATTTTCGCACATTTTCAGGCCGGCAATTTTTGCAATCGCATAAGGTTCGTTGGTGTATTCAAGGGGACCTGTAAGGAGATATTCTTCCTTAATTGGCTGAGGCGCATTTTTAGGATAGATACAAGAACTTCCCAGGTAAAGCAGTTTTTTAACCTGTGAAAGATAGGCGGTATGTATCACGTTATTCTGAATTTGGAGATTTTCATAAAGGAACTGTGCCCTGAGGGTGTTGTTTGCACTGATCCCGCCAACGATGGCAGCGGCATAAAAAACATAGTCGGGTTTTTCTTCTGTAAATAATGAAGTGCAGGCATGGAGATCAAGCAGGTCGATCCGGTGGTATTTCACAGATTCAAGCTTTTCAGGTACTTTCCGGTTAAAGGTCCCAACGATGTTCGTATACCCTTGTGACCGCAGATTGCGAAGGATTGCGCTGCCAACCATTCCGGCAGAACCTGCAATCAGGATTTTATCTGTCTTATTCATTCAGTCGCTTAATTATGTTGTTGTGTTTTTGCAGTGGATTTAAAAACCAGATTGTTCATGAAATAATTTTAAATTTGTTTAATAAGAGTTTCACCAATAAAAGTAAGTAAAAATGAAGAAGTATAGTGTAATTATTGCTGTATTATTCGTCAGTTTATTTGCATAGGCACGGTAAAACAAGGAAGATATTGAAAAGATGCAGGTTTTGCAGAAAGTATCGTTCATCATAAAGACCGCAAAACAATACTGCAATTAATCGTATCCGGAACGCAGCCGGACCAGTGAATGCAAAACATTTTATTACATGTTCATCCATTGAAGGTCAGTGAGAAATCACTTACCTTTCACCGAACCTTCGGGCTGGGCGGCATAGCGGCCCTGCTGATCGCAGTACAGATTATTACCGGCATTCTGCTGAGGTTTTATTATATCCCTTCACCTGCCGGGGCGTACAACTCGGTTGTATTTCTTAAGCATCAGGTAGTTTTCGGGCAGTTTGTGCGCAACATACATTACTGGAGCGGGGTGTTCCTTTTAATGATAGCGTTTCTCCATTTTCTCAGGGTCTTCTTTACCGGTGCATACAGGGAGGGCCGCAGAGTTAACTGGTTGTTCGGATTGTTACTGTTAACAATAATCGTGCTTTCGAATTTTACGGGGTACCTGCTTCCCTGGGACCAGCTTGCATACTGGGCGATCACGGTAAGCACTAATATTATCGGGTATTTTCCTTTTTTTGGTGAAAGTCTGCGGATGACCATAATCGGCGGCAAAGAGCTGAACGCTGATACCCTTCAGTCGTTTTTTGCAGTTCATTCGGCCCTGCTGCCTTTCATGCTCCTGGTGCTTGTTGTATATCATTTCTGGAGGGTGAGGAAAAGCGGGGGTATCATGCTCCCTGCCGGGCAGGAAAAAGGAGAAATGCTTCCTGTCATGCCCAACCTGGTGTACAGGGAATTCATTGTGGCCCTGGTGCTGATGGCCGTCTTGTTCTTATCAGGGGCATTATTCAATGCGCCCCTTCTCGAAAAAGCAAACCCGGCATACAGCATGAACCCCACAAAGGCCCCCTGGTACTTTGCCGGCGTGCAGGAATTGCTGATGCATTTCCATCCGTTCTTTGCAGCCTTCATCATTCCTTTGGGCGTCCTGGCCTTCATGGCCTTGATCCCTTTTCTTAAATATGATCAGCCGCCATCAGGTCACTGGTTCATTTCTGACAAGGGAAAGAAATCGGCCAAAGCCACAGCTGTTTTTGCCGTTGCCGTGACCCTGGCCGGCATACTGTTTAACGCATATGTCCTTAATTTCGAGATCATGATGCCGGGGATACCGGCTTTCATCAGCAATGGAATAATCCCGCTCTGCATACTGTTTCTTTTAATGTTTGTTTATCACCGCTTCTATCATAAGCGTTTCAGGCTTTCCAAAGAAGAAAGGGTGCAGGCTGTATTTGTTTTCATCATTGTTGCCTTTATTGTTTTAACCCTGTGCGGGATATTTTTCAGGGGGAAGGACATGGCTCTGTGTTTTCCATGGAATGCATGAGAAAGAACTAAGTAATGTACAATTTACCATGTACAATGTACAAATGAAGATATGAATAGAAAAAACGGTTTACCGGAAACTGCAAACTCAGGAAAGTTCAGCCGTCGTGATTTCTTCGGGATGGCGTGGAAGGGACTTGGTTTACTTGCCGGGCTCGAGGCTTTGGGGATGTTATCCGCATACGTTTTTTCAGGAAAGAATAAGCAGAATCCGTTATCGAAGCAGATGCAGGAAGCAGGATCTGTGAATTCATTTGCTCCCGGTTCGGTAACTGCGTTCATGGGAGGCAGGTTTTACCTGGCAAGGTTGCAGGACGGCGGATTTATCGCACTTTCACTGAGATGCACCCATCTTGGCTGTTCCATTTCCTGGGAGGAGAACAAAAAAAGATTTATCTGCCCCTGTCATTCATCTGCCTTTGATATCAACGGTGAAGTGCTGAATCCGCCTGCTGCCAGGGCGCTAAGCTATTATCCTGTACTCATTGAGAACGGAATTGTGAAAGTGGATATAGGGTCCCTTAAGGAAAGAAATTCATTCAGGAAAGACCAGCTGGTATACGCACAATGATGGAAAGATCCTGGAAACTCACCGGATTTATTGCAACTGCGCTGATAGTGCTCAGTTTTCCGCTGTCGTTGTTGCTGAACAGGCATACGCGTGAACCGAAACAGGCTGCAGCAGTTTTCACGGGAGGACATGCCTGCATAGAATGCCACCAGAAAGAATTCCGTTTGTGGAAGGGTTCCGACCATGACAAGGCAATGAGCGTTGCTACAGACAGCAGCGTGCTCGGGAATTTCAATAATGAGGAATTCACATACAATGGTATTACTTCAAAGTTCTACAGAAAAGGCGGGAAGTTCTTTGTGTTTACCGAGGGAGTGGGAGGGAAGATGACCGAATTCGCGGTGACTCATACCTTTGGTGTCCACCCCTTGCAGCAATACCTTATTCCTTTTGAAAATGGCAGATACCAGTGCCTGCCCATTGCCTGGAATACCAGTGAAAAGAAATGGTTCCAGATGGCGGGGATGGTCTATAAGCCTGAAGACCTGAAGCCGGACAACTGGTTGTACTGGACCAACCAGGCCCAGAACTGGAACAGCATGTGTGCCGAATGCCATTCGACCAACCTGCAGAAGAATTTTGATCTATCGACGAAATCATATAACACTACATGGAGTGATATCAATGTGAACTGCGAGGCCTGCCACGGTCCGGGCTCTGCACATATCGAATGGGCCCGGCTGCCTGAGATGGCAAGGCCCCAGGATAATAACACCGGGCTGGTTGTAAAAACAAGCAGGATTCCCTCACGTATGTATGTTGAGTCCTGCGCTCCCTGCCATGCCCGGAGGAGTTCCCTTGGGCCTTATGATTTTGAACATCCTGATTTTTTAAGTAATGCCATTCCCCAGCTTCCGGTTGAATCGTATTATTATATTGACGGGCAGTTCAGGGATGAGGATTACGAGTACGGCTCGTTCACCCAGAGCAAAATGTACATGAAGGATGTGCGTTGCGGTGACTGCCACGACCCGCACAGCCTGAAAAGGAAATTCGAAGGTAATGCATTATGCACCCAATGCCACAGGGCCGATGAGTATGATACATACAACCACCATTTTCATAAAGCAAAAGGTGAGACAGGTACTTCCTTTGTAAATAAAGAAGGCCGTAAACTGGGCCCGGGCGACGGGAATCTCTGCCGGGACTGCCATATGCCAGGGAGGTATTATATGGGTATCGACCGCAGGTATGACCACAGCCTGCGGATCCCGCGGCCTGATCTGTCTATTCAACTTGGGACGCCAAATGCCTGCACCCGCTGCCATGATGACAAAACCGATCAATGGGCGGTTCAGAACGTGAATAAATGGTACGGGGAGAAGCGTAAACCACATTACGGAAGCATTCTTGCCAATGCTGCTGCAGGTAAAACGGGGGCTGATTCGGGATTGCTGAGGATCATCAACAGCAACCTGTATCCCGAAATCATAAGGGCAACAGCCATAGGGTATTTGAGCGGCTACCCAAGCGTGAAGGCACAATCGGCAGTTCGAAAGGCCTGCGGGGATCCGGATCCTCTGCTGAGGTATACTGCAGTAGAGAATTTCCTGGCCGCCGATTCCGCTGAACTTTTTCGCATACTTTCACCGCTGCTGAATGATCCTGTGAAGGCAGTCCGCATGCAAACTGCCAACAGGCTATCCACATACAAAAAAGAAACCTTTAATGAGATCCAGTACCGCCTGTTCCTGAATGCCCTCGAGGAGTACCGGAAATCCCAGGAATACGTAGCTGATTTTCCTACCGGCCGGTATAATCTTGGCAATTATTATGCAAAGCTGAGGGATATGCCCAAAGCAGAGGAAAATTATCGTGAGGCCATTCATATCGATGATCTGTTTTACCCGGCTAAAGCAAATCTTGTACTAATCTATTATCAGCAGGGAAAGACCGATTCGGTGGTCAGGCTATGCAGGAACATGATCGCTTCGAATCCTGAACTGACCGATGGGTATTATTACTTGGCTTTGTTGTATGGTGAACAGAAGAATTACCCTCAAGCAATCGCTTTACTCGAAACCGCTTCGGTGAAAGCCCGCACCAACACACGTGTCCTGTATAACCTGGGACTTCTGTACCAGATGACCGGGCAAAATGAAAAATGTGTTGCAACTCTTATAAAAGGTCTTTCAACGGATCCCTGCAATTTCGACATTCTGTATGCCCTTTATGCGTTCCATATGAACCGGAAAGAGAAGGTTAAAGCCGCACCATATGTAGAGAAATTAAAAACCTGCTTCCCTGTGGAGAAGCAGGTAATAAATCTTTACAATGAATTTAACAGGAGATAAATTATACCCTACTCGTAGACTTGTCTAAAAATTCTTTCATGTTTTCTGATATCCTGTTTGAATACAGGTAAAATGACCAGAGCACCCTTGCCTTCCTGACATTGCTTCCCCAATCCTGGTCCTGGTATGGGATGCCTGGAACAATGATCACGTCATAAGGCGATTCCGCAAGAGCCTTATGGTAGGATCCGGGAGGAGAAGTGCAAGCAATAAGGAAGAGGCCAATGATACCCAAATGTGCAATCCTGGTTTTTCTCATATTCAGGGGTTGATTGACAAAAGTCTAAAACAGCCTGGCAATAAAGTATGATGCAACACTCACTATGGTGGAAAGTACCATCCCCCAAACCAGGTCAACCAGTGTGATTATAAGCGGCCAGTTGTTGACCGTTGCGAGGTTTGTCAGATCGTAGGTTGCATAGGTAATCAGGCCAAACAATACTGCCCTGAAAATCGTGTTAGGAAGAGAATTTTCCTTCATACCGGGAAGGACAACAAATACAAGAATCCCGACTATAAACAGCAGGTAGAAAATTATTGCCGCTGCCCAGTTAACCGTTGGCGCCATCAGGTATCCCAGGTGTTTTTTGTAGAATGAACGGGCTACGAATACAAGCCAAACCATATCGGTAGCAAAAAATACAGCCAGGGTGGCCAGGTAGAGTTTTATGTAATAGATCATGGCTGTTGTTTTAGAATTGAGAATAAAGATAATACAAAGTTTTTTAAATATCTGATTCAAAATGCTAATTTGGACTAAATACAGATTATATTTGCATGATAGTTAACAATTTATTGTTATTCGAATAAGAAGTAACGTTAAACCAAGAAAAAAGAATTAATATGAAATATATCATGAAAATTAAGATGTCCCAGGAAAAGGGGGACAAGGCAATACGCGATCCGCAGTTCGGAAAAAAGATGCATGATCTCCTTGCCGACATCAAGGCGGAATCAGCATATTTTACAACGATTTGCGGTCACAGGGGAGCATACATTATTGTTAATATCAATGATGCGTCGGAAATCACTGCAATTGCCGAGCCGTTTTTCTTATGGCTGGGCGCAGATGTGGATTTCGTCCCGGTGATGACTCCGGAGGATCTGGCAAAAGGCGGCCCCGGAATAGGTGCTGCAATCCAGAAGTGGGGTTGATTTAATTAATCTGATAGTTACTGTTTGGGGTGCCCCGGTTTTTCGGGGCACCTTTTTTTATTACCACCATCTGATCCCTGCGAGCCTGCACAGTTCCATCCTTGACAACAACAGGTTATATTCAAACTGCAGGCGGCTGAGCTGGGCGTCCTTATAATTGGTGATGGAAGTGAGAAGGTCGAGGTTGGTAATGACCCCATACTTATAACGGTCGGTTGCAAGGTCCGTGGCAATCTGGGCTGAACTGATCAGTGTATCGGCGCTTTCAAGTTTCCTTATGTTTTTCTGAATATCCTCGAAAGAGTTGAGAATGTCTTTATTGAGGCTGACTTTCTGGGATTCCAGGGCCAGTTTTGATGCATTGAGATTGATGGTGGCCAGTTTTTTCTGGAGGGCCGGGCGGGATGCAGAAATGATGGGGACTGTAAGGCCAACTCCCACGGCATAGTTGAATGTCATGGGATCAATGTCGGGCATGAAACCGTTCTTATATCCCAGTCCTGCCTGGAAACTGACCAGGGGCATACGCAGGCGGTTGGCCGAAACAATATCCCAGCCGGCCGATTTGATCTTGTCGCCGGCTATCCTGATCTCAGGGTTGTTCTGCACTGCTATGGCAATGATGGAATCGGTTGCCACCCTGAAGGTCGACTGGTTGACGACGGTATCATTGAGATACCCGCTGCCGCTGCTCCCGGTGAGCATGCCCAGGAGGTTGTATTGCTTCCCAAGCTGGGTTTGCAGGTCGGTATAAAAATTTTCGGCATTGGTATATTTTACCTGGGTCGATACCAGGTCGTATTTCAGGGCATCGCCGTAATTCACTTTCACATTGATCTGCTGCAGGGTTGACTGGAGCAGGTTAATCTGTTCCTTCTGAACGGTGAGGCTTTTATTGAGGAATATAATTGAGTAATAGATCTGGGCCACCTGGTATGCCAGCTGAATCTTGAAACCATCGAGATTGTCCTTTGAAGTTTCAAGATCGCTTTTTGCCTTGTTCACTGCTGCCGGGGTCCTCAGGTCGAGAATAGGCTGGGCGATACTTACAGAGGCATTGTAATTGTCGGCAGGCGCTACCCTGAAGGACTGGACCGTTGAACCCATTGGGATTTCTATTGCCGGGGTAGGAAAAATACGGCTATAAGATAAATTCACCCCGGCAATGGGCAGGTATCCTGCTTTCCCAAGGCTTACCCTGACTTCACTCATACGCACCATGTCGGTCATCTCGCCAACCCTGGGATAATTCCGGAACGACTGTTCAACGAAATGTTTCAAAGTGGCAGGTGCCGGGATCTCCTGGGCCTGCAGGTTACTTGCGAAAAAACATATCAATATTGCTGACAGAAATGATTTCATGGGATGTAGTGATTTTAATTCTTTTATAACGATTCACTATTCACGATTCACTATTCACGATTCACGATTCACGATTCACGATTAATGTGCTTCACCCGCCGCTGCAATCTGTCCGCCGAATAGCTTCTTGTTTTTAGTGATGAAGATCAGGGGAAAAGCAATCAGAATAAACAGGGTTGCAAAAAGGAATGCGTCGAGATAGCTAAGCATAAATGTTTGTTTCATCACCGAAAGTTCTATCACCTGGTAGGTTTGCTGCTGCAGGTTTGCTGCCAGGGGGAGTTTTGCCTGTAGTCCCTGGTAAACCTGGTTATATCGTTCGGTGAACTGCTGGCCACCGCTGTAAATATTGCTGATCAGGTCCATACGGTGAACTGCGACACGGTGTGCGATATAGTTGTTAATAATGGCAATGCCAAAAGATCCACCCATCTGCCGCATCATATTATTCAAAGCGACGCCCTGCGGGATATCACGGGGCTGCAATCCGGCGACAGCCATAGCATTCAAAGGAACAAAAAGGCATGCCAGCCCGGCTCCCCTTATCATCAGTGGCAGGGCAAAAAATCCTGAGGAAACATTCATGTCGGCCCTGGACATCAGTATGCCGAAGCCCATCAGGGTAATGAATCCTAAGCCGACAAAAAGTTTGGGAGGTGTCCCTGCCGAGAGTGCCCGCCCAATGAATGGCATGAAGATGAGCGAAAGGATGGATGCGGGAAGCAGGGTTAGACCGGTCTCATAAGCGGTATAGCCTAGCACCCTTTGCAGCATCAGGGGAAAAATAAACACCGAGGTGAATAAAATAAACCCCACGATGAAGGTCAGGAGTGTTGTAAGTGCAAGGTTACGGTCCTTAAGGATGCGGAGATTAACAACAGGTTCTTTCTGTTTCAGTTCCCACCAGATAAAGGTTACCAGCCCGATAACGGCAGTCACTGTTAACCAGATGATCAGTTTCGAATCGTACCAGTCTTCGTGTTCTCCCCGTTCAAGGACATATTGCAGTGAACCAATTCCTATCGTCAGAAGGAAGATCCCGCTCCAGTCTATCTTTGGTTTTATATGGATATCGAATCCCCTGGGGATAAACCGGTAGGTGAGGATGCTTGCAATAATTCCGAAGGGAACATTGATGTAAAATATCAGGGGCCATGAATAGCTGTCGATGATCAGTCCTCCCACCGTTGGGCCAAGTGTGGGGCCGAGTACAACCCCCATTCCGAAGAGTGCAGCTGCAAGCCCCCTTTGTTTGCCGGGGAAGGTTTCGAAAAGGATGGATTGAGAAGTTGAAAGAAGACCGCCACCACCGAGACCCTGCACGAACCTCCATAATACGATTTGCCACAGGGAGACTGACATTCCGCAGAAAATGGAAGCGATGGTAAAAATGACGATGGAGGCCATATAATAACGCCTGCGTCCGAAAAAAGCAGCAAGGAAGCCGGTCATGGGGATGATGATCACGTTGGCTATGGCATAGGAAGTGATAACCCAGGCGATATCTTCGATGGATGCGCCGAGGTTGCCGGCCATCTGGTTGAGAGCGACATTCACGATGGAAGTGTCGATCAGCTCCATGATGGCTGCCGAGATCGTCGTAAGGGCGATGATGATCTTTGCTGCTCTGCTCAGGGTTGACATAGACTGGATCAGATGTGAGCTGAAACGACCACGCTCATGCCGGCGCGAAGTATATCTTTATATTTTTGCGCATCAATGATCTCAATTCGGATCGGGATGCGCTGGGTCACTTTTACAAAATTTCCGGTGGCGTTATCGGGGGGCAGAAGTGAAAACCTGGCTCCTGTTGCATCGGAGAGTGAAACGATCTTCCCCTCGACATCCAGGTTGGGATAGCCGTCAATTTTAATGGCAACGACCTGTCCCTGGTGAAGGTTTTTAAGCTGGTTCTCTTTGAAATTTGCAACTACCCAGCGGCTTTCAGTGTTTACTATGGTGAAGAGGGGAGTGCCTGACTGGATGAACTGACCCTGGTCAACATTTCTCTTTCCAAGTTTGCCGTCGGCTATTGCATAAATACTGCAATATGAAAGTTTAAGCTTTTGCTGGTCAATACGGGCTTTTTTAACATCGGTCTGGGCTTGTGCCTTGCCCACCAGTGATCTCAGGACTTCCAGCCTTGTTTCAGCAACCCTCACATCAATCTGACTTGTTTCAAGCTGTTTGTTCGTCACGTCGAAGTTTGACTGGCTGTCGTCGACCTGCCTTTTGGTGATAGCATTGCCTTCAAACAGCTTCTTATCGCGGTTCAGGTCATTAGCGGCTTTGGACTGCCTTATTCTGGTGACTTCCAGGTTTGATTTTGCCGCGGAAAGGGAAGCTTCGGCGTTGGTCAGCGATGCTTTCGCATTTTCAATATCCGATAACGACTGGCTTAAATCAGCCTGCATCTCCTGGAGCTGCAGCCTGAGTTCCGTAGAATCAACCACCATCAGGAGCTGCCCCCTGGACACATTTACATAGTCATCCACATAAATCCTGTCCACGTAACCCGAAACCCTTGAAAGGATGGGCACCAGCCTCATCTCGACCTGGGCATTGTCGGTTTCTTCATGATGAATTGCGTACCAGACTTCTTTGGTGAGGTAGATCAAAGCAATTATGACAACCGTGCTGATAATGATCCTGGGCAATATTTTTTTCCCACTTTTTCGTTCTTTTCCGGAATCAGTGTCCATGTAAATTGTTTTTTATATTTTTGCAAAAGTAAACTAAGTTGACGAATAATAGACAATGAAGTTGACTAATTATTTATAAAATATTTTTATGCTTTCGAAACCAGTCAGAACAAAGCTCCTTAAAAAGAGGCCCCCCAAGGAGGAAAGTGTCGGCCGTCTCATCTACCTTTTATACCGGCATCTGACAGCCTGGGGTGAAAGCCGGTGGCCGAAAGTCGGGCTTCATGCATTCGGACCAAGCCATATTCATCTCCTTGCCACTATCGGTCTTGAGGGTGTTTCAAACAGCGGGATGGCAAGGCGGGCTAAAGTTTCGAAGCAGGCTATGAGCAAACTGGTAAAGGACATGCTGGCGCTTGGGCTGATCGTAATCCAGGTGAATGAGAATGACAGCCGCTGCAATATCATATCGCTTACCGACAAGGGAGGCGAGACTCTCATGCAAATATGGGAAACCAACGACCTGCTAAAAAAACAGGTTGAAAAACGACTGGGCAAGGCAAAATCAAAAAGGATACTCACCCTGATGGATGAACTGGTGGATGCACTGGATGCCGAAGAGGAGCAATCAGGCCAGGGGGGCTGAAAGAATCAATCTTTCTTTAATACCTTGATCCTGTATGTTACTCCTGAGTTATCGGTCAGTATGTAATAGTAAATCCCGGCCTGTTTATTTTCAAGGTTCATATGGTATGTTGCTGAAGGATGTTCAATGACCCCTTGTTCAACAACCTGTCCAGCCGAAGAAACCAGCCTGTAATCAAATCGGTCGCCCGGGGGGAGGCTTAAATTGACGTATCCCTCGGCGGGTACAGGGAAGGCGACCAGGTTGTTTGCCGGGGGAACTTTTTCAGTGCCTGCGGGGTAGTCAACGCATCCCACCAGGCTGAATTCAGCTGCCGATGCCCAGGGATTGCCGTTGACTTCCGAGAGTGCCTTTAACCTGAAAAACCTTCCGGCTTTTGCAGAATCGAGGACTACGGTCTGGGGTGCGCTGGTGTTAACAAACTGGCCTGTTTTAACCGGAACTCCCCAATTAAGCGTATCATCGCCTATATAGAGTTCATATTCTTTGATGCGGCCATTTTCGCCATCCTGCCTGGTAAGATAAATGAACTTATAGACCTGGTATTCCTGGCCAAGCGCTATCCGTATTTCATGAGGATAAGGAACATCACCCGTACTCCAGGCGGTATGCCAGATGGTTGAAGGGTCATTGTCAAAGCTCATGACTGCATAACCCGGGTAATTCAATTCTTCGCTGTCGACATAAAGCAGGGACCATATTGATTTAGGCAGTATGTCGGGGTTGTTGCAATCGTAAATCGAGGGGCAGGTCGTGGCAGTTACCATTCCTGCGATTGAACGGGTGTAAGCCTGGCCGTTCCGGGTGACAGTAAGACCCACATCGTAGCTTCCCGGGTTGCCAAGTACAACCCTGGGATTCCGGATGTCGGGATTCTCGATCCATGCCGGTGCCGGATTTATGCTCCAGTGCCATACGGCCCCGGAATGGTCAAGTATTGAATGATCATCAAAGTAAACTGTATCGGTCATGCAGTCGTAATGCGCTTTTTCGACCCAGGGATTGACAATGGGTTTGAAATCGGTTTCCTGCATAGGTGATGACCATACACCGCAGTTGCCGGCGGAACGAAGTTTGGCGTCCCTGAAGAACGGCAATGCCAGGTTGACGTCCATTCCCGCAGGATAATTATTGTCATAGGCTTCCCAATCACTCATCCCTTCTTTCCTGTAAAACACCTTTGCCACATGGCCGTTTTTTGCCTGTGTGTAGAGATACACCAGGTCCTGCCCCGAGGCGGTAGGCTGAATGTTGATGCATTTCAGGTATTCCACGACAGAACCTGTCCAGTCGGTCCAGGTATCGCCTCCGTCGGTTGATTTGAACACCTTTCCAAGATCGGCCGACCAGGTTCCGTTCTGCAGGCATGCATAGACTACATTTTCACTATACGGGGAGATTGCAAAAAAGAGCTTGCCCTTCCAATTTGAGGTCTCGTTGGGAGGCGAGGTCAGGGAGGGCTTTAAAACCCAGCTGAGACCTCCGTCAGTACTTTTGTACAAACCCCGATTTACTATATCGGCATAGAAAACTGTGGGGTTGTTGTAGCTGATCTGCAAATACCTTACCTCGTCGGGAAAATTGTAAACCAGGTCCCAGGTCACGCCCATATCAATGCTTTTCCAGAACCCGGTACCGTTGCCCAGGTATATCGTTCCGTAGTAATTGGGGTGAAATACCATATTGCCCCTTCTCCCGCCATATTCATCCATGTTGGGATATTTGCTGAAGATAAAACGGCCGTCGGGCTTGCCTTCGGCAGTTGAAGGCAGAATCCAGCCATTGCCCAAGTCATTGAACGCTGTATACCGGCTTTTACCTTGAAGCACCCAGCCGGTAGGAGATTCAGCGCCCCCCATCCGCAGTGCTTTAGGCTGATAAAAATCGGCCAGGGCGGTATTCCCGTTATGGTACCTTCCGCCTACCACAATATCTTCATTCCAGCCCTGGTCAAACCCCCACATATCGGAGCCTTCGAGTCCGTTCACCCTTACAAAATAATTTGCCTGCAAAGTAAAATTATCAGTGGTATAGTTCATGCCACCGTCTGTCGAAACCCAGGTATTGCCATTAGGCAGCATTTTGATATCCTGTATGTCGGGATGGATGCTGAAGCTCCCGGCATAACCTCCGACGGCAGTAAAAGTGCTGCCCCCGTTCACCGATTTATAAAAGGTTTGAGTGCCCACCAGGATGATGTTTGCATCGACCGGGGAAACATCCAGCACCAGGTCGAAATAGCCCTGCCCGTTGTCCATGGGGAAGCTCCCGGTATTGCCTGTCGCCAGCAGGGACCAGTTCCAGGTACTGCCGCTCAGCGTTCCTTTTAAAAGGTATGGAGTGCTATTGGAACTGAGTAAAACTGCTATGAGGGTGTTCGGGTTTGCGGGAGTCACTGCAAGAAGCCCCCCGCTGGATTCGGCATAGGATGAAGGGAAAGATGCCTGGACCTGGAAAGAAACACCTCCGTCAAGGGAAGTGATTAATGAGAAGTTTCCACCCGATTTGGTCAGGGCAAAGATCTGTGAATTATCGTTTGTCTTTATCTCTGCATCATAAACAGGGGCAGTACATTTTTGGGTCCAGCTTGATCCTCCGTTGGTGCTTATGAAAAGTCCGCTGGCTGAAGCAGCCATTATTTTCTGGGGATTTGAGGCATCTATCCTGAGGCGGTCGGCGTAAAAAAGACTGCCTGAAGGCAGCAGGGGAGTCCAGGTCACCCCTCCGTCGATAGTTTTGTGTACCTGGTTGCCTGCCGCTGCATATACTTCATCAGGATTCGAAGGATGCACGGCAATGGCTGTAACAGCGCCGCCGAAATAATATCCCGGGGCAAGCAATGACCAGGTCATCCCCTGGTCGGTGGTCTTGTTCACGAACCCTGTTTCTGTGCCGCAGTAGATGGTGTTGTTGTCGGAAGCAGCAACATCAAATGAATAAACGTTAGCCTGCCAGGGGCATGAACCGGGAGGCGATGGCGAGCCTGATTCATTGAGCCAGTACGTCTCTTTGGGCCCTAAAAAAGTCCAGTCGGCATTTGAGGTCTGGGGACTTTTAATCCCCCGGCTTGCCTTAACCTGTGCTTCATGCAGGTCGCCGTAATACTTTTTCATATCGGGCAAAACAATCGTTCCGTCGGAAAGTGCATAGGATTCAACAGCCCGGCTCCATATCCTGAAATACCTGATCACAGGGCTTTCTTCTCCCTGGTGTGCCTGCATCCAGGTGTTGAACTCCCTATTGATGTCGTTGTAATTCACCGGCGACTGGTAGAGCATCCTGGCCCATGGGGGGAAGTCTTCACTGTAAGCCGGTTTGTAGCTCCTGACGATACCGGGAATGTCATCATAGGGAGTGAAGTGGTTCTGCGCCTGGGTCGGAAGGGTGCAAAGGCAGACGAGCAGGGCAAAAAGTGGATTCCGCAACAACATGTTCATGATAAACTGTTTTAAATTCCAGGAAGCCCCAAAATTACTTCACAGCCGCGGATTATACATCATTTTTCTCTTTTTATCTTTGGCAGATTATGATTATTTTTACCCCTCAAACTGAATAACAGAATGAAAAACCATTTAACTGAATCACCTGCCTGGAAATTGCTTGAGAACCATTTCCGGGCTGTTAAAGACATATCGCTAAGGACCCTTTTCAGCGAAGATCCTTCCAGGGCAGAACGTTTCCGAATTCAGGATGAAGGGATATATTTTGATTATTCAAAGCACAGGATCACTTCCGAAACCATGGTTCTGCTTTTTGCCCTTGCCCGTGAAAGAGGGCTGGGCAAAAGGATAGCTGCCATGTTCTCGGGCGAAAAGATCAACATCACCGAGAACAGGGCCGTACTTCACACCGCTTTAAGGGCCCCGAAGGGATCAACCGTCATGGTTGAGGGCCATAACGTGGTTCCTGATGTACATCAGGTACTTGAGAAGATGAGCCGTTTTGCAAAAAGCATCCGGGGAGGGGAATGGAAAGGATTTACAGGCGCCCCGATAAAGAATATTGTCAATATCGGAATAGGGGGATCCGACCTGGGCCCGGTCATGGCCTATGAAGCCCTGAAATTCTATTCGCACAGGGACCTTGCATTTCGTTTTGTATCAAACATTGACGGGAACGATTTTTCAGAGGCGGTTCAGGACCTGTCTCCTGAAGAAACTCTTTTCATAGTTTCATCAAAGACCTTCACCACTCTTGAAACCATGACCAATGCCCGCACGGCAAGGAAATGGCTGCTTGACAAACTGGCTGATGATAAAGCTGTCGCAAGGCATTTCGTTGCTGTCTCAACCAATGAAAAAGAAGTCGCAGCCTTCGGTATCGACACTGCGAATATGTTTGGGTTCTGGGACTGGGTAGGAGGAAGGTACTCATTGGATTCTGCCATAGGATTGTCGACTATGCTGGCTATAGGGCCGGATAATTTTTATCTGCTGCTGGATGGCTTTCACCAGATGGACGAGCATTTCCGCTCTGCGCCGTTTGAAAGGAACATTCCTGTGATCATGGGACTCCTGGGGGTCTGGTATATTGATTTTTTCGGGTTCAGCTCACAGGCTGTTCTGCCTTACGAAAACTACCTGAAACGATTCCCGGCATACCTTCAGCAGCTTACCATGGAAAGCAACGGCAAACAGGTTACGCTTGATGGTGACCGGGTTGATTATAATACCGGGGCTATTTACTGGGGAGAGCCGGGGACCAATGGCCAGCATTCGTTTTACCAGATGATACACCAGGGAACTTCAATCATCCCATGCGACTTTATCGGCTTCAGGACTTCGCTGAACCATCTTGCGCTTCACCAGGACTATCTCATTGCAAACATGATCGCACAGGGCGAGGCCCTCGCCTTTGGGAAGTCCGTAAACGAAGTTAAAAATGAAGGGGTGCCTGGCAGCCTGGTGCCGCATAAGGTGTTTGAAGGGAACCGGCCGTCATCGGTGTTCTTCATGGAAAAACTCACACCCGGCGAGTTGGGCAAACTGGTTGCGATGTATGAGCATGCAGTTTACGCCCAGGGTGTGATATGGGGGATCAATCCCTTTGACCAGATGGGGGTTGAACTCGGGAAAGTGCTCGCAATGAAAATCATCCCCGAGCTTCTTGACAGGGACAGGCCTTTGCAGCATGATACATCCACGAATGAACTCATAGATTTTTACAGGGGCTGATTCCTCTCCCGCTGAGGGCTTTTACCAGGCTTTATCGGCAGCATCCAGCTGCCGGCGGCAGTTATGGCAAAGATGCTGATCTTTCTGGTCAATATCTTCAACGTAAGTGCCTGAACGCATTACACAATCGGGTGTCATGCAGTGGATCAATCCAAAGGTGTGCCCCAGTTCGTGTATCACCTCTTTTGTGAATCTTTCGAGCAGAAGTTGGTCATCGGGTGCGATGCCATAGCGTTCATTGCTTAACCTGTACAGGGATGCAATCCCTGCATGCCCGTTCAACTCGGCCTGGCCAAAAATATAGGTCAGGATGGGGATAAAAAGATCCACGCTGAACATGCCTACCGTCTTCAGGGTCTGTGGCATCGACAAATTGTTAACGGCATGTAATAATTTATTCCCGTTATACTGTCTCCTGCCAGGATCGAAAAATTCACTTAAATCAAGATGGGATTCTTTTATGATGACCGAATATTTAAATTCCAGTTTAACAGCTTCTGCTATCTTCTCAAGAAAATGTTTCCCGAAATACCCAAAGGAAATCAGTGTGATATTTGGTTGAGTCATCAGGAAATTATCAGGTTAAAATAGTTTTATATCCTGGGGGGATAAGTTGCTATGGCCGGTATGCAGTGATCATTCATCGGGCTTCAGGTCATACTTTTTGATCTTGTTGTACAGAGTTACCCTGTCGACTTTCAATGCCTTGGCTGTACGGGTAATATTCCAGCTGTATTTATTCAGGATCTGGCGGATAAAGGTTTTTTCAAAATCATCCAGGCTCTCTATTGAATTATCGATCATGTCCTTTCCGAAAGGCAGGTCTTTCAGGGTGATCTTCTTTCCGTTCCCTATTACAATGGCCCTTTCTATCATGTTTTCCAGTTCACGGATATTGCCGGGGAAGGGATATTCCCCCAGTCTTTGCATAGCAGCGTCATCAATGGTGATAAGCGGCTTGTTCATGGTAGTGCAGTACTTTTTAATAAAATAATCGACAAGCAGGGGAATGTCTTCAACCCTCTCGCGCAGCGGAGGAACGTTGATATTAACCACGTTCAGTCGGTAGTAGAGATCTTCCCTGAACGTGCCCTGCTCAACCATGCTTTTCAGGTCCCGGTTGGTTGCACAAATGACCCTGAAATCAGAGGATGTTTCCTTGTTTCCACCGACCCTCACGAACGATTTGGTTTCAAGTACCCTCAGTAATTCGATCTGCATTTTCGGGGAGATGGTAGCTATTTCATCCAGGAAGATGGTACCGCTGTCGGCCATCTCAAACCTGCCTTTACGGTTGTACATGGCCCCGGTAAAAGCCCCTTTCTCATGGCCGAACAATTCGCTTTCGAGGAGGCTTTCGGTAAGGGCGCCGCAATGAACGCTGACAAGGGGATAGTATTTGCGGGAGGAATTGGCATGAATAGCCCGTGCAATCAATTCTTTTCCTGTCCCACTTTCACCGGTGATGATGACTGAAGAATTTGACTGTGCGACGCTCTCAACCTGTTTCAGAACTTCTTTCATGGCTTGACTGTTCCCGATCAGGTCTTCAACGTTGTCAAGGGAAATGACTTTGTTTTTCAGGGTCTCATTCTCCTGGGCCAGCAAGATCTGTTTTGAGGCATTGCGTATAAGGTGCGAAAGATCGTCGGGGTCAAACGGTTTCGTGACATAGTCAAAAGCCCCGTCCTTTAATGCCATGACAGCTGTATTGACACTTGCAAAGGCCGTCATCACAATGACGATCGAATCATTCCTTAGCGATTTGATCCTCCTGAGCATTTCCAGCCCGTCCATGCCAGGCATTTTTATGTCGGCCAGGATGATATCAAAATGTGAGGATTCAATGAGCTGCAACGCTTTTTTTGCATTTTCGGCGCAATCCACATGGTAGCCGTCTTCAATAAACCAGTTGCTTAAAGAATCCCTTACAGATTCTTCGTCGTCAACGACTAAGATTGAAATCTTTCTGGCCATTATATTTTCATCTTAAGTTCTTATCAAAGGTATGGTTATCGAGAAAGTCGTACCCTGCCCCGGCTCGGACTTAACCTGTATCTTGCCGTTATGGCTTTGGATAATTCCATGTACAATAGCGAGCCCAAGCCCGATCCCGCTGGCTTTCTGCTTGGTCGAAAAGAAGGGTTCGAAAATATGGGGAATGTCTTCCGCAGATATCCCAATTCCATTATCGATGATCTCGAATCTTATATTTTCTTCGTTCGGATTTAGTGTGCGTATGGTGATCTCCCCGTTTTCATGAACGGCTTCACTTGAATTCACCAGCATGGCCACGCAGGCCTGCTTGATCTGGTTGGGGCTGCAGTAGATCAGGTCGGAGGTTGCCGTTAAATCGGTGTAGAAATGAATGTTCGCAATTTTTATCGGGTGGGTCATTAATTCGTATGTCTCCTGCAAAATCTCATGCAAATGACGGGGCTCGAAATCCTCCTGGTCTTTCTTTGAGAACTCCAACAGTCCTTTGACAATATCACCGCAGCGTTTGGCTTCACCTTCGATAAGCTTTAAATGTTTCAGCATGGAATCTCTTTTGCTGGCATATAATTCGGGATTGCTCAGCTGTTTATAGATCAGCTTGGTGTAAATGAGGATCCCCGATAAGGGATTGTTGATTTCATGGGCCACCGAGGATGACAGTTTCCCTAATGAAGCGAGACGTTCAATATGGATCATCTCATTCTGTGCCGCGCTTAACTCTTCAGATTTCTTCTGGACTTTGTATTCCAGCTGCTGGGACCAGTTTTCCAGCTCGTTTGTTGCAGCCTGCAGGTTGTCAAGCATCTCGTTAAATGCATAGGAAACCATTTTCATATCCTCAAGCTGGTTGGGCTTGATCACAAGGCGGGTACTGGTATCACCGTTTGCTACTGAGATACTTGCTTTGACCAGGGCATTCAGGGGCTTTTTGATATTCTGCCGGGTGAATATCATAAGGACCGCTAAAAGCACAAGTGTCGCAAGGATAGCAAGAAGGAAAAATTTGGTCGAAGAGGTTTGTATGGCGGTATCAAGTTCGGCCAGCGGTATCTTTATAATAAGTGAGCCAAGGATCTCTTCACTGGCGGGGTGGGCGTGGCAGGAACTTTCATAGCAGGATTTCTCGTTAAGAATGGGCAGTTTGATCAGAAGATGCCTGCTTTTATTGTCGTTGTGATTCATCCTGCAATAGCTGTCGGCATTGATGATCTTGTAATGCCTGCCTTTGCCGGGGAACATGGAGCCCAGATTGTTATGGCAGCTGAGGCAGTTGGGATTGCTATGTGAAGTGCTGGTGTCTCCGGGAATGGAGGTGTAAACCAGGTTGTCATTGTTGTCGTACATGTTTACTTCATCAATCCCAGGCATGGTATTGATGATATCGAGGGTATTCTGAAGAGTGCTTTTGTCATTCTCAAGCATGGAATGATAAAGGGATCCTCCTACAATAGAGCCGATGTTGTTCCCGTTCTGGCGGATCACGGTATTCAGATACTGCTCGTTGACCGAACGGAAAATGATACTGAAGGAAACGAAAAGAAGTACTGATGTAATGAAAATGACAAGAACAACCCGGCTGTATATCGATGAGCGGAACTGGACGTACTTCAGGAAAATCGACGTTAAGGTATTGTTTTTACTCATAGGATGATAATCACTGCAATATAAAAAAAACTGGCGATTTGACACCAGTTTTTATACTAATTCAATGTTAATGAAGCAAGGTCGTGATTTTCTCCGGTATCAGCTTATCGCTTCCCCGGGGGTTAAAAATGCCTTTTGAAAATCCTTCCAGATCTCTGGTGGCAGGTCGGGAAGAAGGTGGTCCCTCAGTTCGCCTCCGTCCTGAAAGGTTACCCCTGAGGCCTCGGGGGTATACTTCGGCATAGTGGTAGCCAGAAAGTCCTTGAACCTCAACAGTTCCATCTGTGACCAATCGGTTGCTGCCTCGGCCAGATAATATGAACTGGTTTCGGCTGTCCAGTTTACCGGTTTGATTTTATAGAGCCATCCCAATCCGTATGGATCTTCGTTCATAAGCCCGGGCTGTTCATTGAGAACCGGATTTGTTCCTGTGATACTGCCTGAGACAGGTGAATAGATCTCCAGAACTTTTCCTTCATGTTCAATCACGGACATTAATTCACCTTTTGCGATTTTCTCTTCGTATTTTTTCAGGAAAGTCACACTGACTTCGCCTGTGATGTGCAGAAGCAGATCATCAATGCCGACTTTTGCAATGCCTGATTTTGAAAGGTGAGCCCAGGTATGGCTGTTACTGTGGAAAACCCCCTGGGGGATTTTTAAAACACTGGTGGTAAGAATTCCAAAAGCCTTTTGGAGCTGGTGTTTTATCTTCACTTTCCTGTTCAGCATGATGGAGAAAGGAATAAGCAGGGCGAGGAATGCGATAATGATGAGGTATTCCATCCCCTTTGTCTCAAAAATATTGTAATAACTGAAGCCGTCCATATAATTTAGATTTACGATTGATATTTTATTCTTGTTTCTTTGCCCAGGAAGGGGAATCACGCAGCACCGGCATACGGTTGATGACCCACCTGAAAATCCATAATTCAGTAAATATCACGGTGAGGGTTACCACCACTTCCATCCAGGAAGGAATATAATGAACGGCAGCATCCCATCTGAAGCCGATCACCGTGACATTCAGCCTGTTCAGTATGATCCCGAGTATAGTCATGACAGAGGCTATACGGGCAAGTTTGATGTTATTCGTCCTGTAGCTGTAAAAAAAGAGCAGCATCGGAAGGAATACGAACCCCAGCATTTCAAGCAGGTACCAGTATCCCATTGGAGTGTTGATAAGGTCCCAGTGCCTTTCATGAATGAAGACCAGAACCTGCAGGAAGAAGTAAGCGAACATGGCACCAGCACAGATCTTTGAAAGGCCTAAAATGATACCATTCTGGGCATGGTGGTCTTTATCGCTGATTTGTTTAAAAAACACCTTATGGCTGATAGAACCTTCGAAGATGACCATCGAAAGTCCGGCAAATATGCTGGAAACGAAAAACATGATAGGGATGAATTCCGAATACCATAAGGGGTGAATTTTCTCTTTTGCCATCAGGTAAAGAGCTCCGAGGCCCGACTGATGCAGGGTTGAAAGCGTAATTCCGAAAATTACGGCCCCGATGGTCATGCCTGATAATATCTTATGTATCCTTCTGGCACCCAGCCATTCGGCAACTGCAGGAGAAAATTCAATCAGCTGGGCGATCATATACAGCAGAAAATGCCATGCCACCAGGAAAAGCACCGAATTCACGCCGAAATTATTTCCTATGATGGGGTTAATGACATTCCATGGGCGGCCAAGATCAAGAAGGAGGGCGCCGGCGTAGAATACATAGGCAAGAAAGCCGTTCAGAACAGTCACCCTGACGATGGAATGATACTTTTTCATATTCAGGATGTATACCATGAATGTGAGCACATAAGCTCCCCCTGCAAAGGCAACGCCGGTAACCACGTCAAAGCCGATCCATAAGCCCCAGGGAACATCCTGGGTGAGGTTGGTGATTGCACCTATCCCTTTCCAGAAACGGATGATGATCAGCACAATTCCCAGCAGTATTATGGGTACCGAAATGATGTTGAACGGAGTAAGGATTTTCCCTTTTGGTTTAAGTTCGCCCATGAAGAACTTCAGGATTGGTTTCCCTTCATTATCCGGTGCCATGGTGATCTCTTTACTCATACTTCGTCCTCCTCGTTTTGGTTCTCTTTCTTAGTCGCCTGCTGAATGCCCAGGAGCAGTGCCGGGAAAAGCACAAATATGGAAGGCACGCTGTAAAGAAATCCCTTGGTGAGTGCAGGATAAGATCCTTTATGAAGGTTGGTCTTCATCCCGAGTTCCTTGAAGCGGACGGGAGAAAGGTACATCCAGCATGTCCCTCCGGCTTCATGTTCACCATAGAGGTAATCGACATACAGTTTCGGATTTTCAACGATACGTTTGCGTGCTTCGCTCAGGAGCTGGCGTCGGGTGCCATAAAACAAGGCCTCATTCGGACAGTTTGCAGCGCAGGCGGGCATTTCGCCTGTCTTCAGCCTGTTGTAACACATGTCGCATTTCTGGATCTTCGGATTAGGGCTGTGGTATTCAAACTTAGGTATGTCGAAAGGGCAGGAGACCATGCAATAACGGCATCCCATGCATTTTTCACCCCTCCAGATCACAGGCCCGGCTTTGGTTTTATGCATGGCCTGCGTAAGGCAGGCTGCAACACAGGCGGGCTCATTGCAATGCATGCATTGCATTTTAATGAACACCTTGCCTTTGGAGGTATTGTATTCGTTGACGACCGTTCGTTTTGTTTCGCTGGTTTTCCTCACCGGGGGCAGGTCCTTAGCCGGATCGGGCGGAGGCAGTCCGTTGGCATCGGCACAGTCGTATTCGCAACCATGGCATCCCTTGCATCGGGCTGAGTCATAAAGTACACCTCGAAATTCTATTTCATCATTCCCTTTTGGGGCGGCTTTCAGGTCCCTTCCTATGGTGAGCGCTGCTCCTGTTACACCGAGGACCCTGAAAAATCCACGTCGATTGATACTCATGGTCTTTGTTTTTATATTGTGGATAGCTCAGTATGACCTTTAATTTATCTTGATGTATTAATGAACTTTGTCTGGAAATCTTCCCAGACTTCAGGACCGAGATCAGCCAGAACATTATCTTTGAGAGCTCCTCCATCCTGGAGGATAAGCCCTGCCTGCATGGGAGTGTGGACCTGCATTGAAGCTGCAAGGAAATCCTTCAGACGGGCAAATTCAGCCGTTAACCAGGTCTTGTATTTGTCGGCCATAGAAAGAAATTCAATTTCTCTCACCCAGTTGCTGGGTTCTATCATGTATACCCATCCTTCGGCATAGGGCGAGTCATTAATAATGGTGGAATTCCACGACAGAAGATGATTAAATGCCTTTATGGTGCCTGAAACAGGAGCATACACGTTAAGCTGTTTACCTTTCTGGATAATGATGCAAAGCTTCTCGCCTTTGTTGATCCTGTCACCCTGTTTTTTCATCCCTATGCTGGTGATGGGGCCTGTTATATGCTGCAGGAAATCATCAATGCCAACTTTCACACTACCGTCCTGTTCCATGAAGGCCCAGGTATGTGTTTTATCAAAATACAGCCCTTTAGGAGCGATCACGTTGCTTTCATCAAACCCTTCGACACTCTCCAGTAATACACCAGTTGACTTTGATTTGCCTGTCCTGAACCTGCTGATCACAATATCGAGGACGAAACTGATGAGGATTACAAACACCAGGATGGTGATGGTAATTCTCCAAAAGGAATTACTTTCCTTCGGAGCTTCTGCGATAGTATATTGTGGTGCATTTAGTTTATAGAGCTGTGACTGCCTTTCATTGCTGACAAGATCACTGTACCCGTTGGGATTCAATAAATTCTGCCCTGATCCAAGGATCCAGGCCAGAAAATTCAATTCAGCCGGAGCTGATGGCATGGAAGTGGAAGCGGCATAAATGTTCCTGGTAAGTTCAGCGGGATACTTCCCTATCCAAACCCCTCTTGTGAAATCCCGGGAATTGCCATAAATATCTTCCATATAATCCATCCTGCCGTTAGAGTTCTTATCGATGGGCATCAGGCGGATGTTCTCAGCGATATTTTCAGTATTTGGCTTAAGAATATCGTTCAGCCTGCAAAAACCAATGGTATAAGGGTCGTTCTGCAGAGAGAATAACAAAGCATCCCTGCTTTCACTTTGAATACCTGCCAGGCCTTCCTTGCCGGTCTTAAGGTAACCTTCTACTCCCGAGCGTATCAATTCATCATTCAGGATAACATATTTCACCGGGGTCTGATTCCCGTTATTAAGCAGGGTTCCCCATTTCATTTTCCCGGGAGCCATGAAACTGCTTGCGAGGGCTTCACGCGATATACCTTTCTCGCTTATTTCCTTGAGAAAAGGATTTTTAGAACTGATCACGGGAACTATTATTTCGCGGCCGACGATCACCTGGAAACCAGATACATTCTTTTTGCCAGCGCGAAACTCCTGAGATGCAAAGCAAATATCATTCCCTGAACCCAGGCGGACGGCAATATCGTTTGCAGGAAGCCTGGAGACTTTGATATTCCTACCCGGATTTAAAGTATTGTAATCCCTGGCCCAGCCCGATGTAAGATCGTATAATGCCGGCGTACTGTATACAGTAATTGAACCCTGGTCGGTTGACTTGATCTGGTTTTCTGCATTTAAACTATCCGAATTGCTGAAGCAAAGAAGGGTAAGCAGGCAGATGATTGATAATACTTTTGTTTTCATGGCTTTATTATTTCGTATTCTGGTTACAAATACAATATCAATAATGATGCCAAAGAAAAGTTTAAGTATCTAACTAGAAGAAAACCAATCAGATAACAATAACGCTGTATAAAAAACAAGAAGGCCTTGTGTTGAAAAAATCAACAGTTAATTTTACAAACAGAATTAATGCATTGAAAAATAGATAAATAGATGATGTGTTGAAAATATCAACACGTGTTGAAAAAGTCAACAATGAAAAACAACTTACTGAGTGAGTGAATCTTGCGGATTCATTTCATTAGTTCTTTCACTGCAGCTTCAATTTGCTGATCATGCCCGGATGAAAGTACACCAGGGTCGTTGACTACTTTTATATCCGGTTCAAGCTGGTTGTTCTCGCAGAAGCGTCCGTCGGGCATGCGCCATCCTCCCATAGGTATACCAAATACCAGGGTCGGATCAATCTGGGATTCCCACCAAACGAAAGTGCCTGTACCCGGCACGGGCATTCCAAGGGTTTTACCTATGTTCTTCAGCTTGTAGGCCACAGGGAATAAATGAGCATCGGAGTAGTTGCTTTCGCCTATGAGCACGATCGAAGGCTTCACCCATTTCTCATATGGCTCTGAACCGATATACTGACCATGGGGAATGATATCTATATATTTTTTCCCGCTAAGAAAATCGGAAAGCTGTTCATGGATGTTCCCGCCACCATTGAAGCGTGTATCGACAATCAGTGCTTTCTTTTCAAAATTCCGGCCCAGGGCTTCCTCGAACACGGTGCGCATGCTGGCATCGTCCATGGAACGTACATGTACATACCCTATCTTCCCGCCTGAAAGCAGTTCAACTTCATCCCTGCGGTTTTTAACCCAGCGCTTGTATAATAATTCGCCGGTTTCTCCCCCGCTGATTGGCTTCACCGATTCTTCCCAACGGTTGTTGGATGCAGGATCCAGGATGCTGAGCAGTGTAAGTTTGCCTGCTTTACGGTTCAGAAGGCTGTAAAAGTCCATAGTGTCGTTGATCTCTATGCCGTCGATCTTTTCAATAATAAATCCTGTCTTGATCTTAGAGGTGGCTTTGTCGACAGGGCCGCCTTCAATCACTTCAGCGATCTTCAGGCCTTGTCCGTTGTATGAAAGATCATAAAACAGGCCCAGGTCGGAGGTCTGGTCGGTATTGGGCTTACCTGCCCTGTAACCGCATCCTGTATGTGAAGCATTCACCT
This sequence comes from Bacteroidota bacterium, assembly GCA_037141915.1. GTDB lineage: Bacteria > Bacteroidota > Bacteroidia > Bacteroidales > FEN-979 > CAIRDP01. Next base: position 66,239 of record JBAXBP010000001.1, read on the forward strand.
CGCCCAGCATTTCACTTAGCATCTCGGCAAAGTCATAGTTGTTGTTGATATAAGGGAGAAACTTCACATACACCTTATAATATGAATCCCAGTCAACACCTTGCAAATCCACCACGTAGAACTTTTCCTTGAACTGTCTCCAGGCATGTTCGAAAATGTATGCTCTTTCCTCGGCAGGCTTGATAAGCATCTCGCCCGAAGTCCTGAGAGGTTCGGCTTTGCCGCTCTCTGCGTCAACCTTCATGGCCTTTCCATCGGCATTCAGTAAAATGAACTTACCGTCGGCCGACATTTCCATACCTGCCTGCTTGGCACCCAGTTTGGCGAGGAGCTTAGTCTCTTTGGTCCTGAGCTCCGTCATCCACAGGTCATTATCCTTTTCGAATCTTGTAAGGTAATACAGTTTTTCACAGTCCTTCGATAGTACCCAGTCCCCGGCCGGGGAAGTATGCTGGGTTAGTTTCAGCTTGCGCTCGGTAATATTATCCCAGTCGATAGTAACTTTTACATCCGATGAATCTTTTTTGGCAGTGTCGGATTTTACGTTCTTATCTGCATCAACTTTCTTTTTATCGTCTTTAGAGTTTTTAGCATCATCCTTCTTTTTATCCTTTTCGGCTTTCTCTTCCTGTTCTTTTACCAGTGCAAGTTCCTCCTTCGACAGTTTAAAACGTTCAAACGCAGCCTTGGTCAGGAACATGCCGTATACATCAGCGCTTTGGAGTCCGCCGCCCTGTTCGCGGGTCCCGTCACGGTCGCAACCCCAGATGAACATCTTCCCGTCTTTTGACCATTTCGGGCCGAAATCATCGTACCCGCTGAGGGTGAGGTTCTTTATCTCTCCCTTGCCATCGGCAGAAACCAGTCCGACTTCAGGAGTAAAGACCCTGTCGGGATACGAGAACTGCACAAGGAACCATTTGCTGTCGGGCGACCAGGTATAATACTGGTCCCCGTCGGCATATGAATAGTTCACATTGGCCGGCGTGATCGTACGCGACTTTTTAC
>JBAXBP010000002.1:0-58086 GCA_037141915.1 Bacteroidota bacterium
CATTCGAGAACGATCTCATCGCGATTCTCATTCTTTACTTCAAGTGAATCATAAATATTCGGGAGAGACATTCCTTCGTCAAAAGCCACGTCAATGACCGGACCGATGATCTGCAGAATTTTCCCCTTCACCAGATCTTTCTTGGGACTTTTCGCTTGCATATACTTTTGGAAAATTTATACAAACCTACATCAAATTGACGAAATGTCCAAGCATGGACAGAATAAATCCGTATTTTTGCCGTTTCTCATTCAGTCAACCCTAACAAATTTCCGAACATGTACATGAGCAAGAAATGGTTGCTTGCCCTGGTTTTTGTCCCTATTATGTCTTACGCACAGCGTAATGTCGATGCCATTGTCGACACTGTTGAATCAAAAAGCGGGACTGTTCTCCTGTATAAAAACCATACCTGGGAGTTCCTCGAAAATGAACCCGTCATGATGAGTATTGAGGAAGATTCCACAGGGGTATTCAGCAAACAATGGATTAACGACCAGATATTCGCCTACCGTATTCAAAGGGATTCTATAAAAGACACCCTGCTTGTCCTTGTCGATTCCCTGCATCGTTTTCACATGCCGGTATACGGCCATCTTTTCCGTGGATTCACCTACACGCATAAAGGCCTTGATATCAAACTCGATAAAGGCGATACTGTAAGGGCTGCATTCAACGGGGTGGTTCGTTATGCAAAATACAACCGGGGAGGGTTTGGCAACCTAATCATCATCCGTCATTATAACGGGCTTGAATCCTATTACGGCCATAATTCAAAACTGCTGGTCAAAGTCAACCAAGTTGTAAAGTCCGGCGACCCTATATCGCTGGGAGGATCTACAGGGCGAAGCCGGGGTCCACATTGCCATTTCGAACTAAGGTACAAGGATGTTCCACTGGATGCCCTGAGAGTCATTGACTTCGACAACCAGAAATTGATCGCTGCGCGTTTCCCTATCACCAAAAAAGTATTTTATCCCAACAATTACGATGTCAATGCCGTTTACCACAAGATCAAAAACGGAGATACCATCGGCCACCTGGCCAGGAAATATCGCACCAACGTAAAAGAGATCTGCGCCATGAACAAGATCAAGCCGAATTCGAGGCTGAGGGTGGGGAGTACGATCAGGGTCAGATAGCAAAAAGCGAAATCGCTCGCTTCTTCACAACGCTGCTACGGTTGCTGCGTCGCTCGCAAAAACTTTATTCGTGTACCAATTTAGATTTTACTCGCTCCTGGCACCTGATGCAGCTTTTGTGAAAAGCTTCGCTAACTACAATTTCGCTTTTCGCCATTTCGCTATTTCCCAGAGGGAAAAATCTTCTTCTGAAATACAATCAGCATCAGCACCCCCGTGGTTATGGCCGAATCGGCTACGTTAAAGACGGGCCTGAAGAACACCAGCTCATCGCCTCCGAACATGGGGACCCAGTTCGGGAAATGGGTTTCAATGATGGGAAAATAAAACATGTCGACCACCTTGCCATGAAGGAAGGAGGCATAACCCCCGCCTTTCGGGAACACTGTCGCTAGCTGCATAAACGAACTCTCACTGAAAAACAGTCCGTAGAAAGCCGAATCAAGAATATTCCCGATAGCACCTGCAAGGATCAGGGCAATGCAGACGATCAGCAGGTTTCCTGCCCCTTTTTTCGTGACATTGTAAAGCCAGATAAAAATGGCGACAATGGCAAAAAGGCGGAATATACTAAGCATAAGCTTGCCCCATTGCCCGCCAAGTTTCATCCCGAATGCCATGCCTTCATTTTCTGTAAAATGAAGATAAAACCAATGGCCTATGACCGGATGGCTTTCTCCCAGGTAAAAAGCAGATTTGATCCAGATTTTGATAACCTGATCCAGGACAAGGATCAGAAATACGATCCAGAAGGCTTTTTTCATTCTTCGTGATCCGGGAGGTCTATTGCCTGACGGGGTGTAAGTGAAGGCGCTGCCTGAACGCGTTTTGCTTCAATACTCAAGGTTGCATGGGGAACCGAACGTAAACGGTCCTTGGGAATAAGTTTGCCTGTAACCCGGCATATGCCGTAAGATTTATTTTCGATACGGATCAGAGCGTTCTCAAGGGATTTGATGAATTTTTCCTGGCGTGCAGCAAATTTACTGTTCTCTTCTTTTGAAAACACCTGGTACCCTTCCTCAAGAACCTTGAATGTAGGCGAGGTGTCGTTGGTATCATGCTCATTACCCGTGGTGTATGCATCAGTTAGCAGCTGCAGGTCATTTCTGGCCTTCTCAAGCTTCTGAAGTATGATCTGCCTGAACTCATCAAGCTCTTCATCAGTATATCTTGTTTTGGCTTTCTCCGGTGCTGTTGCTTTTTTCATAGCTCTTCAGGTTAAGGTTCTAAAATAAACAACGACAGAAATAAAGCTCCCTGCCGTCTTCAGTTCAATCCACCTTTTCGATGGAAATTTTGGTTTTAATAGTTTCTGTCAGCTCAATCTCATCAATGTCATTGCCTTCTAATATTGAAATAACCGAAAATGACTGAGCCAGAATTTCGTTGCAAATATAAGAATTATTCCGATTCACCGCTTCATCCATTTCAGGATGAGACAGCACTTTAACGTGGATCTTATCGGTTACCTCGAATTTTTTATCCTTGCGAAGGTTCTGGATACGGTTGACCAGTTCCCTGGCAATGCCCTCATTTTTCAATTCAGGCGTGATGGTTGTATCCAATGCCACCACCAATGGCCCGAGGACAGCTGAAATATACCCCGGGAGGTCGTCGGTCAGGATCTCAACATCGCCTGTTTCAAAAGTATAGGTACTCCCGTTGGGATAAGTTTTCGTATATGATCTTTCCCTTTCAAATTCAGCGATGACAGCCTGGTTCCATTCTTTCATATCCTCGGCTATCATTTTCATATCCTTGCCGCATTTCGGGCCTAGCTTTTTGAAATCGGGTTTTATTTTTTTGGATATAATTCCCTCTGTATCAGTAATGTATTCGATCTGTTTCACATTCACTTCCGAGAGGATGAGATTTTTCACCAGTTCTACCTGTTCTTTCAGCTTTTCGTTAAGAAGGGGGATAAGGATGCGGTTCAGCGGCTGGCGAACCCTGATGTTGGTTTTTTTACGGATAGACAAGGTAAGCGACGAGATTTTCTGGGCGGTTTCCATCCTTTCTTCAAGGTTCTTGTCTATAACTGCCGGATCAGATTTGGGAAATTCATTAAGGTGCACCGAATCGGCACTGCTTCTTCCTGTCACATTATTAAGGTCGATAAACAGGCGTTCGGCGAAGAAAGGTGCGATGGGTGCGATCATCCTGGAGATCGTCTCAAGGCAGTTATAAAGGGTCTGGTAGGCGCTGATTTTATCGGCGCTGTAATCACCTTTCCAGAAACGCCGTCTGCTGAGACGAACGTACCAGTTGCTCAGGTGCTCATTCACAAAATCCATGATTGCCCTTCCTGCCCTGGTAGGTTCGTAATCGGCATAGCTTTCATCAACAACGCTAATCAGTGAGTTGAGTTCCGACAATATCCAGCGGTCTATCTCGGGGCGCTCATCCAGAGCCAATTCCTTTTCAGAATAAGTAAACCCGTCAATATTTGCGTAAAGCGCAAAGAAGGCATAGGTATTATGAAGGGTCCCGAAAAACTTGCGCTGAGCTTCGACTATACCGTCGGTATCAAATTTCAGGTTATCCCAGGGCTGGGAATTGGTGATCATGTACCAGCGCGTGGCATCAGGTCCGAATTTTGTAAGTGTTTCGAAAGGATCCACACCATTTCCCAGGCGTTTCGACATTTTATTCCCTGCCTTGTCAAGAACAAGCCCGTTAGAAACACAGGTTTTGAACGAAACCGAATCAAAAAGCATCACTGCAATGGCATGCAGGGTAAAGAACCAGCCGCGGGTCTGGTCAACCCCCTCGGCAATGAAATCGGCGGGGAAATAGGATTCCAGGCTGCGCGACTTGTCAAAGGGGTAATGATACTGGGCATAAGGCATGGCGCCTGAATCGAACCAGACGTCGATAAGGTCGGTTTCCCGGTACATGGGAAGTCCGTCGTCACTGATCAATATAATATCATCTACAAACGGGCGGTGAAGGTCGAAGGTATGATAATTCGCATCACTCAGATCACCTTCGTTAAATGAAGCCAGCGGGTTGGTTTTCATGATCCCTGCTGCAAACGCTTTTTCGATTTCCTTCTTCAGCTGTCCAACCGATCCTATGCAGATCTCCTGTTTCCCGTCTTCAGTCCGCCATATAGGAAGAGGGGTTCCCCAGAACCTTGAACGGCTCAGGTTCCAGTCGACGAGATTCTCGAGCCAGTTCCCGAACCTTCCGGTACCTGTCGATTCAGGTTTCCAGTTTATGGTATTGTTCAGGCTGATCATTTTATCCTTGTAGGCCGTAGTACGTATGAACCAGGAGTCGAGGGGATAATACAGAACAGGCTTGTCGGTACGCCAGCAATGCGGATAGGAATGTTCGTATTTCTCAGATTTGAAGGCTTTGTTCTCGTGTTTCAGCCTTACGATGATGTCAATATCAACGGGCGGGCATTCCTTGTTTACGCAGTCGTCATCATATTCAACCTTCACATAACGGCCTGCAAATTCTCCCATCTGTTCAGTGAAACGGCCCTGCTTGTCAACCAGGGTAAGGGATCCGAGCCCATACTGCCGGCCAACCCTGAAGTCGTCAGCACCGAAGCTGGGAGCGATATGTACTATACCTGTTCCGTCAACCGTGGTAACAAAATCACCAATAACAACCCGGAAAGGATCTCCATCCTCAGGCAGTGCATAAGGAAGAAGCTGCTCGTAGCGAAGGTTTTCAAAATCCGATCCCTTATATTCCGCAATGATCCTGTATGGTATGTTCTTCTGGCCTTCGTGGTAGTCCTCCAGTTCAAGAGTTGAATTTTTCTCGGGGAGGTACTGGTGTAAAAGATCCTTCGCCATGATCACCGTCTGCTCGCGGAAGGTGTAAGGATTAAATGTCCTGATAACCAGGTAAGCAATATCTTTCCCGACTGCAAGCCCGGTATTTGAGGGTAGGGTCCAGGGAGTGGTTGTCCATGCAAGAAAATACACATCGCCGAACAGATCTTTGAACAGGAAATCCGATTTTTCATCGCGGATGACCTTGAACTGGGCCACAACCGTATTGTCTTTTACTGTTTTATAAGCTCCCGGCTGATTAAGTTCATGGGTGCTCAGGCCTGTCCCGGCTGCGGGTGAATATGGCTGGATGGTATAACCCTTGTAAAGCAACCCTTTTTCATGCAGTTTGCTCAGGAGATACCATACCGATTCAATGTATTTGTTGTCGTAAGTGATGTAAGGATCGTCAAGATTGAGCCAGTAACCCATCTGAACGGTAAGCTCATCCCAGAGGTCCTTGTATTTCATCACCTCGCTGCGGCATTCTTTATTGTAATCTTCTATGGAAATCTTTTTACCGATGTCTTCCTTGGTGATTCCGAGTTTTTTCTCGACCCCGATCTCGATAGGGAGCCCGTGGGTATCCCAGCCTGCCTTACGGCTCACATAGAACCCCTTCATGGTCTTGTAGCGGCAGAAGATATCCTTGATGGTCCTGGCCATCACATGATGTATGCCAGGTTTGCCATTTGCCGAAGGGGGGCCTTCGTAAAAAACATAGAGAGCATTGCCTTTTGTCAGTTCAAGGCTTTTCTCAAAAGTATCATGCTCCTTCCAGTATGATTGTATGTCTTTCCCGGTTTTTGTAAGGTCGAGATTTCCGTATTCGGTGTATTTCGTTTCCATCCATTAAAAAAAGTGTGCAAAGGTAGTTAAAATCCGGTAAATAAGAAAGAAGGATGTACCATGTACTATGTACAATGTACAAATGTGTTGCATTTTAATTAACGAAGCACCTCATTCAAGCTGCATTGTAATGAGCGAAGCATTTTGCATGAGCGGCATCAGGTGCCAGGAGCGAACCAATTCTAAAATGGTTAAAGGATGAAGCTAATGTGAGCGACGCAGCAACCGTAGCCGCGTTGCAAAAATGCGAGCGGTTAATGCGGGAACATCAGAGTGACGCTGGCTCCGCCTCCGGGGTTATTCCTTACCTCAACTTTTCCGCCATGTGCATCCATGACCATTTTGGCAAGGCATAGATCAAGCCCCACGTTTTCATCTACATGCTGGTCCCCTACCCCGAAAAGAGTAAACAGGTTTTTAAGCGAATGCTCATTAAAACCGGGCCCGTGATCGGTAATTTCACAGCCTGAATATCCTTTCCATATAACCGGTATTATGCCGATCTCCGCTTCGTCGGGTGAATATTCAATTGCATTTTCAACCACCCCAAGGAAACAATTTTTCATCAGCTTTTCGTTGCCGTTCACCATAAGACCTGTCAGGGATGGATCGAGCATGATTTTAAGACCTTTCCGGCCTATCTGGTGAGTATATTCGTTTAGAGAGGCTTCAAGAGTTTTTCCGACGGATACAGGTTTTCTCGGAAGAGGGTTCTCCCTGGCTATAAGTTCGGTGAGCTGGAGCACCACGGCAAGAAATTTCTCGAGGCGCATTGAAGAATGGTAAATAAAACCGACTTGCTCTTTCAATTCAGGAGTTTCGACTTCATCCTGGAGGATATTGGTAAATCCAAGGATTGCATTCAGGGGAGTTCGCACTTCATGATGGATCATGTGCAGGAAGTCTGTTTTAGCCTTATCAAGGGATTGCAGACTGTGGTATGCTTTTTCAAGTTCCTCGTGGGCCGACCTTAGTGCTTCTGTCCTTTCTTCCACTTTCTGCTCAAGCCATGAATTGACTTCGAGGAGCTGCTGACGGCTGGATTTCAGTTCAAGATGAGTTCTGACCCTGGCAAGAAGCTCTTCCGGTGAAAACGGCTTGGTGATATAATCAACACCGCCACTTGTAAATGCCCTGTTGAGACTGGCCATATCTGTCCTTGCAGTGAGAAAGATCACAGGCGTAAGGTTGTTTGCAGGCATGCTTTTGATCCTGATACAGGTCTCATAACCATCCATCCCGGGCATCATGATATCGAGCAGTATCAGGTCATAATTTTCAGTTTCAAGCAATTTGATTGCTTCTGGACCGCTGAATGCGTAATCGACCTGGTAACTCAGGGGTGCAAGCAGCGCAGCCAGCACCTTAAGGTTCTTGGGGTTATCATCGATGGCCAGTATTTTAAAATTCCGGGATTCCATACAAGAAGATTTGAACCTGTGAATATCGCTCCTTTCCATCAGATTCAATGTAACGCAACCGGATTTTTTTGAACAGGGACCTGTGAATTCAATCCCTAACAATAAAAAGATGTTATGTTAAAACCTTTTACTATATTTGAGTAATTTTTTTGCATTATGCGGGAAACCTCAGAAATAGTACTTGAAAATATCTTTCAGCGAAGGAGTGTGAGAGTTTTTACGGGTGAAGCTGTTGATCATAGTGTACTGATGACTTTAATGAAAGCCGCCATGTCAGCACCTTCGGCAAGGAACCGCCAGCCGTGGACCTTTGTTGCGATTACAGAACGCGGCATACTGGATCAGCTTGCCGAAGGACTTCCGAAAACGAAAATGCTTTACCAGGCAGGGGCCGCTATCATCGTTTGCGGCGATTCCTCTGTCGAACTCCAGGATGGGGCTGCCGACTTATGGTACATAGATGCAGCGGCCTGTTCCGAGAATATCCTGCTGGCGGTCCAGGCAATGGACCTGGGTGCGGTGTGGAGCGCCCTTTTTCCATATGAAGAAAGGTCATGTCACGTGGCGAAAGTCCTTGGCCTGCCTGCTCATATCCAGCCCTTCTCTGTTATTCCGATCGGACATCCCGCAGGTGACGAGATGCCGAAAGACAAATTCAGGCCTGAAAGAATACATTGGGAGAAATGGGAATAGCTTTACAGGCAACTAAAACAGAATAATAATATCTAATTGACAGGGTGATGGAATGGATAGAAAAGCTTGACGGGTCGGTGATAGTGAGTGACCTTAATGGGAAAGTGATTTACGCTAATGAGACAGCCGGACGTGTTTTTGTGAAACCCGGCGAACCGCCACTGATTGGCCGTGACCTGATGAGCTGCCATAACGAGAATTCAAAAAAGATCATTGGAAAAATAATGGAATCAAGGATTAAGAATGTATACACCATTGAAAAAAAAGGAAGGAAGAAACTGATCTACCAGACCCCCTGGATCGTTGACGGGGAGCTGAAAGGGCTTGTGGAATTATCTCTTGAGATCCCTTTTAACCTGCCTCATTTTGTGAGGGAATAAAAAAACTAAACTATGACGAAATTTTTCGGGTTGTTAATCCTGGCAGCCATTCTCTCGGGCGGATGCATGCATCGCAATACGCTGAAACAAGGGCCTTACCTCGGCGTCATCCGTATCGACAGCTCCGATGATAAAATGGACCTTCCTTTCAACATGATCTACGCCCAGTCGCCCGATGGTCAGAAAGTAATGCAGGTGAGCAATGCCGGGGAGGTGATTATGATAAGTGAATTTGCAGTTTCCGGTGATACGGTTTTTATGAAATTCCCTGTTTACACTTCCGAGATCATCGCTTTGATAAGGCATGATTCACTTATCGGCAGATATTATCCGAAAGGCAAAGAAGATGGATCCTGGTATAAATTTTATGCTGTTCAGGGGATGACCGACAGGTTTCCCTGGGCAAATAAGAAACCAGATGTAAACCTGACAGGCCGTTGGAAGATCAGCGAAAACAGAGGCACTTCCGATTCAACATTCATGATTGGTGAATTTGTTCAGGACAGTAACCATATTGCAGGCACTATTCTTGATCCCGCAGGCGATTATCGATTCCTTGAAGGAAAAGTTTCGGGGAATAAATTCATGATCTCAGCAGTGGATGGCGCTCATACGCTGATACTGACAGCCGACATTTCCCCTGTTGGTAAACTTGTAAACGGAAGGTTAACAGGAAGCCCGAGGTGGAAAACAAGCTGGAAGGCTGAGAGAAATGAGACTTATATGCTTCCTAAGATGGATGAACTGCTAAAGTTAAAACCCAATGCCCCTCTTTTCAATTTCAGCCTGCCGGAAATCAATGGTGACATAGTTACACTTAATGATCCGAAATTCAAGGATAAGGTGGTCATTGTGATAGCTATAGGCACATGGTGCCCGAATTGCCTGGATGAAACCATGTTTTTTAAAGACCTTTACACTTCATACAAGGACAAGGGGCTTGAGATCGTTGCCCTTTGTTTTGAAGGGAAGACTTTTGAAGCATCCAAAAAGCCTATGGGAAGGTTTATAGCCCAGACAGGTGCAGAATACTCTTTTCTCTATGCAGGCCCCCGCGGAGGCGAAGCCCTGCATTCAGTCCTGTATAACCTGGAAGGCCGCTGGGCCTACCCGTCATCAATCTACATTGACAGGAATAGGGTGATAAGAAAGGTCGAAACAGGTTTTTACGGCCCCGGAACCGGGAAGCATTACAAAGACTATACGGAAGAAACCACGAAATTTATTGAGAAGTTGCTGAATGAATAAAAGGCGAAATTTCGCTTTTCGCTATTTCGCTATTTTTTAATATGCCCACTTAACCCATACGCTTCCCCAGGTAAAACCTCCCCCGAAAGCAGCAAGTATCACATTGTCGCCTTTTTTCAGTTTGTTTTCCCATTCCCAGAGACATAACGGTATGGTGCCTCCGGTGGTATTGCCGTAACGTTCAATGTTTATCATGACCCGGTCTGTTCCGACGCCCATGCGTCGGGCAGTCGCATCTATAATACGCAGGTTTGCCTGGTGAGGAACGAGGTATGCAACATCTTCCGATTTCAGGTTGTTCCTTGCCATGATCTCTGCAGCCGCATCCGCCATTTTAGTCACTGCAAACTTGAAAACAGGCTGACCTTCCTGGTATACGAAATGTTCTCCGGCATCAATAGTCTCATATGAAGATGGTTTCAGGGAGCCACCAGCCTTCATGTGAAGGTGTACCCTGCCCGATCCGTCCGATTGCATGATGGAATCCATGATCCCAACTTCATCTTCGGTAGGCTCAAGTAAAATCGCACCTGCGCCATCCCCAAACAGGACACAGGTCTCACGGTTGGTGTAGTCTACGATGGATGACATTTTATCAGCCCCCACAACAATGGCTTTTTTAATTGAGCCTGTCTCGATGAATTTGGATGCCGTCACCAGTGCATAAATAAGACCTGAACAGGCAGCATTCAGGTCGTAACTGAACGCATTCTTTATCCCGGCCTTGTCACAGATTATATTTGCTGTTGCAGGGAATACCATATCCGGTGTAACAGTAGCGCAGATCAAAAGACCAATCTCTTCGGGACGCGTTCCTGTTTTCTCACACAGGGCTTTTACAGCTTCGGCTCCCATATCGGAAGTTCCAAGACCTTCTCCCTTCAGTATATGCCTTTCCTTAATGCCAGTACGCGAGATGATCCATTCATCAGAGGTATCGACCATGGACTCCAGCTCTTTATTGGTAAGAATGTAAGGAGGAACCCAACCCTGAATTCCTGTGATTGCAGCCCTGATCCTGGTCATTGGATGATGTTTAAAAATTGTTGATTGTGTACTGCTCAAGCGCATGTTTGATTTTGGCAGGCAGCTCAGCTAAGGTGATTTCCCTCGAAAGCAGGATCATGTTTTTAATTGCTGTACTGTTTGATATCCCGTGGCCGACGATCACGTTCCCGTTCACGCCCAGGATAGGGGTGCCTCCATAGATCTCATAGTTGAAACGGTCGAGATAAGAATCTTTGATCCCGCGTTTCACCAGGACCCTGTACATTGCTTCTATCTGTTTCAGCACGATGTTTCCGACAAACCCGTCGCATACGATGACATCAATATTATCCCTGAATAATTCCCTTCCTTCAACATTTCCGATGAAATTATAGTCTTTTGAATCTTTCATCAGCTGGAAGGCCGACTGGGTTGTAAGGCTGCCTTTTTTTTCCTCTGATCCTATGCTGAGAAGGCCTACCCTCGGATTCTTTACATGGAATACATTTTCTGCAAAAAGCGACCCCAGCAGCCCGAACTGGTACATGACGTCGGGTTTGGCATCAGGATTGGTTCCCACATCAATAAGAATGGACATCCCTCCGTTCTCTTTTGCAATATATGCAGGAGAACTCGGGCGGATGATCCCCTGGATATTCCCGACACTGTAGATCGCTCCGACAAGCATGGCACCGCTGCTTCCTGCACTGGCAAAGGAATTGATCTCCTCATGCTTCAGAAGCCGGAAACCTGTTGAAATACTTGAGTTTGGCTTGTTAACAAGAGCCTTTGTAGGGCTTTCATCCATCTCTATCAGATCGGGGGCATCCACGATCTCAAATATCGAAGGACTTACATTTTCTTCCTTCAGGAAAGCAAGAATAATATCCTTGTCCCCGATCAAAACGATCTTGTCACTGGGAGGCAGCTCTTTATGAGCCATCAATGCACCATGCAAAGTAGCATTAGGTGCAAAATCACCTCCCAAAACATCTAACCCGATCCTCATTAGCCAGAATTTTGGTGAACGACTGATTAATTCGTCGGCGAATAATCCCGCATTTCAGGATTATTCCGCAGCTGCCTTTACAACAGCCTGCTTCCCACGGTAATAACCGCATTCCGGACATACCCTGTGGTAAAGAACCGGTGCGCCGCAATTGGTGCAAAGGGCAAAGGTAGGGCTTTCAGCTTTATCATGTGTCCTTCTTTTATCCCTGCGTTGATTCGAAATTTTTCGTTTAGGATGTGGCATACTATTTATGTATTAATGTTGGTCTGAATATTTCTCTTCATTTGTAAATTGTACATGGTACATTGTACATTCTTTTCCTTTATTCTTTTTCCTTCAGTTTTCTCAGTACCTCCCATCGCGGATCAGGCTCATGAGTAAGGTCAGGATCTTCAAGTCTCTTTATAACGTCAGGATTACAAAGACTTTTTCCTTTACTGTCATTCCCGTGAACACGGTGTGCCGGCAACATCACGCACACATATTCATAAAGGAAGTGGCTGATATCAACCCGGCCATCAGATTCCTTGATAATCCGGATGTCTTCACTTTCTTCCTCGTAGTGGTCGCTGAGCTTTACAACCAGATTCTGCTTGCCGCTGATTTCAACAACCAGCGGATCCCCGCAACGATCACAAACCATACCGAGGGTCCCAAAGATATCGAAACGGAAAACAAGCATCCGCTCATCTTTCTCCATCTCAGTGATAATCTTTATGTTACAGTCCGCGATATCACTATAACTATAATGTTCAAAGAACGAATGATCTAAAGTGAATTCAAAATTATGCAGTCCTGGTTTCAATCCACTGAACTGGATCTGGTATTTCTCCATTTTGTCCACTTGACTTCAAAAAGCCTGCAAAATTAAAAATTTATTTGATGACTACCAAAACTGTTATAAGCCATATACTTGTATTTCTATATATTTGCCCCATAAAATTCAAGATTATGTTCAATAAGATTATAACCTGGATGATCCCTTTCATGCCCAAAAAACTGGTATGGATCTTCTCTAAAAAATACATTGCCGGCGAGACTATCGATGATGCCGTAAAAGTAAGCAGGGCGCTCAATGCCGATGGTATCAAGATCACCATTGACCTTCTCGGAGAGTTCATAACCACGCTTGATGAGGCTGCCGAAAATAAAGCTGCCTACCTCTCTATCATTGACAGGATCCAGAAAGAAAAGATTGACGGGAATTATTCTTTGAAACCAACAAGTTTCGGGTTGCTTCTTGATAAGCAGGTATGTTTTGCACATATCCTCGAAATCGTTGCCAAAGCCGCTTCCTACGGCAATTTTGTTCGTATCGACATGGAGGACTCACCTTGTACCGACCTTGAGATCGAACTCTTCAGGAAGCTGAAACAGGAATTCCCGGCGAATGTCGGGCTGGTAGTCCAGGCCTATATGAGACGAACGCTTCAGGACCTTAAAAACCTGAAGGATATTCATTCGGCTGAAACCCCTTTGAATTTCAGGCTTTGTAAAGGTATTTATGTTGAACCTGAGGCAATTGCATATAAAAAGTACCCCGAGGTCAATGAGCATTACCTTGAGGATCTTGAGTTCATGTTTGCCAACGGTTATTACCCGGGCATTGCAACCCATGACAGGCCCCTGGTTGAAGGTGCGTATCAACTGATTGAGAAATTCAAGGTCCCAAAGCACCTCTACGAATTCCAGATGCTTTACGGTGTAACCCCCGATTTAAGAAAGAGCATAGTCGATAAAGGGCATACGATGAGAGTGTACGTTCCGTTCGGGAAGGAATGGTTCGGTTATTCAACACGCCGGTTGAAAGAAAACCCCAAGATGGCAAGCCTGATTATTAAGGCGTTGTTTATAAGGGGGTAGTTGAATTGCGAATATTGAATTATGAATGGAATAATCGAATACTCGAATAACGAATTATGATTTAAGAATTTGAATTACAGATCATTCAGAATTCAAAATTCGTTATTCTATTATTCTATTATTCAATCTTTTTCATATAAAATTCGGAATTCATTACTTAAAGGCTTTTTCCGGCATCCCGTCACCGCTGAGTCCCAGCCTTGCAAAATAAGTCGGGACGGATTTACCCATCAGGCTATCCACATACATTTTTGCAAGGTATTGTCCCAGCATGAAACCCTGGCCCCTCAGGCCGAGGAACAAACCTGATGCCGGGTCGATAACCATCCTGGGTTCAACATAATAGCCGGCCCATACCGCCTGGAAGCCTACCGAAGAAAGCTCCGGTATCCAGTTTGTAAATACTTCGGAAGCGATCTCAACAAAATCCTCGGAATTGACCTTTATGTTTTTTTCAGATTCCTGAGGATCTACTGCCGGTGAGGCACAACCAATGATTTGTCCTGTTTCGGCCAGTTGCTGGCCATACACTGCAGAGAATCCCTTATACTTTCTCCTGTCGATCAGCATGGGAAGCGGGCTTCCGTCTTTACCAAGCATGGGCAGGCGGCGTGTGATAAAGGCCTGGTGCTTAACAGCATAATGGCCCGTTTCAAAGCCCAGCATTTTGGCAAATTTACCCCCTTCAGGCCCAAGGGCATTGATAAAGACAGGGGTCTCAAATTCAATATATTCCTTCTGATGGTTCATCGCCAAAACCTTGTATTGTCCGTTCTCGCGGCTTACATCCACAAGCCGGCAATCCTCTTCTACCCTTCCGCCTTTTTCAATTCCTATACGGCGGATCAGGTCGATGACCCTGCCGGGTGTGGCCTGCCAGCAGTCTTTGGTGATAAGAGCTGCAAGGTAATTGCTCATAGCTGGATTTATCCTCGGGGATATCTCTTGGGGGAAGTCTTTTGGCTCAACCATGAAAGCATTGGACCACGACATTGAAGTCTCCAGGGCCTTGAACATCTCCTGGTCATGGGCAAAAGTGACATACAGGATCGGCCTGAAATCAACATTATGGATTTTCTGAAGGTCCCTGAATATTTCGAGATTATGATTTGCTATATCGCTGAGTTCGGGCACCGAGAAGTTCGGACGGCCTCCTGCAATGTTACGCCAGGAGGCGCCCCTGCCGAAATTCAACAGTACAGGCTCCTTGCCGGCCTCGCTCAGGTAACGGAACAAGGCGCTACCCCCGATGCCGCCTCCGGCAACCAGGGCATTCACCTTCACTTTCTTGGTCTTCTTACCGTTGATCTCGGTAATGACCTGCTCATGCACATTCCGGGGATACAACTCGCCCATGGAAACCTGGTTCGATAAAGGCCCGCGGGGTGTAGGTTCTCCAACTATGCTGATCCCTGTTCCGGCCAGGCGGGTCTTGAGGCGTTTGATACAACGTTTTCCCCTGCAGGCGCCCATTCCAAGCCTGGTGGTATGCTTAACCTCATCCACCGAAATAAATTTCCTTTCACCTATTACCTCCATGATCTCGTCAAGGGTTACATCATCGCAATGACAAACATAGGTGGCCTCTGCCGATTCATTCCGGTGAGGCTTAAATTCAACGGGCTCGGGGTAAATGGTTTTGGCAATAAATCCCCTGACGGCAGTGAGATATTCCCCATGGATGTCAATTGCCCTGACCCTTGCGATATTCGTTTTATTATGCTTTTTGAAGATCTTTTCCACTACTCCCTCTCCCAGCTTTTTGCCGTTGTTATCAACCAGGAAACATTCTGATTTCTCTTCAACTGCATACTCGACAGGCAGGAACAGCCAGTCTTTTTTGAAATTATACCCGAAGATGGCCAGGCCCGGGCACTGGTAAACACAGTCCATGCAACCAGTGCATTTACCGAAATCTATTTCAGGAACATTACTGGTGGATGACTTGGTGATGGCCCCGTTCGGGCATGAAAATGCGCAGGGATTGCAGGCAAAACCGTAAAGGCAGTCAATCAGGACAAATCCTTTCTCATTCATCCTGTCCGCGGAGGGCAGGTACGGGTCCTGTATAATGCGGACCGGGTGCTGCTGGGAATCAATATATTCTTTTGAAACGGAAAGGAAGGCATCATAATCGTAACGTTCTCCCATCTCCTGGAGGATCTCGTAAGCGACCTGTTTGCCGCGGAGAACAGCACTTGTTCCTTCACCAATGCGGATTGAGTCGCCTGCTCCGAAACATTTCCTGCCAAAGACTTCATTTCCCTTGATGAGAAGCTGGTCATCGCACACAAGGCCCGTGCATATATTGATGGCGTCAATGCCGTCTATTACTTTTTCTGTACCTGGTACTGGTTTGAAATTTTCGCATTCGGCTACCACGGCGCCAATAATTCCATCATGTGTTTTATTCGGAATGGCCTTAAGGAGGATGTGGGATGTGAGAACAGGAATACCCAGCCTTCTTACCCTGTTTGCCTGCACAGGAAAGCCTCCTTCGTTCGGAAGGGCTTCTATGATCGCTTTTACCCTGGCCCCGGCCTGCATAAGCTGGTATGAGGTGAGGTATCCAATGTTCCCGGCACCGACGGTGAGTACATTCTTCCCGAGCAGGGTCAGCTCGCTGTTCATCATTTTCTGAACCACGGCTGCCGTGAAAACTCCCGGGAGATCATCATTTTCAAAGGTGGGCATGAACGGGACAGCGCCTGTTGCAACGATAAGGAATTCGCTGTCAACAAAATAGATTTCATCGGTGAGGATGTTCTTTACTGCAAGCCTCCCTCCTTCAAGGATATCCCATACCGTAGAATTAAGGAATATGCCTTCATGATCCTCACCTGCTAGAGTTTTTGCAATGTCGAATCCCCGCATCCCTCCGAATTTTTTCTCCTTTTCAAAGAAAAAGAACTGGTGGGTCTGCATCAGGAACTGCCCGCCAATCTTGTCATTATTATCGATCACTATGCAGTCGACCTTATGCCTGTTAAGCTCTTCACGGGCTGCCAGCCCGGCCGGGCCGGATCCTATAATGACTACCGTAGATTTATACACTTTCAGAGGTTCGTTTTTTTTCACCTCCGAAGGATTTGGCTCGAAATTATGAGGGATCTCTCTTACTTCCTTTATGCCATCCACCCTTGTAATACAGATCCTTTTGATCTGATCATCGACAAGCATCTCGCATGCTCCGCATTTTCCAATGCCGCATTCAAGGCTTCGTTCACGGTTTTTGAGACTGTGACTGTGTACAGGGAAACCTGCCTGGTGGAGGGCAGCAGCAATAGTAAACCCTTTTTCTCCGGTAACCGCCCTTCCTTCAAAAAGGAAAGTGGTGGTGTTCGGTTCGGGAATGTCAAGGATGGGGTGTTTCGATATCTTATACATATGCAAGTATGGTTAAGTGAAACGAGGGTACAAAATTACATTTTTTTGCATGAACCTACACAACCTGTGAATATTTTCACAGATGAAAATCAAATCCGAACGACAGTAAGTTTTCCATCCTGAGTTGTTTACTTACGTCTTCATCGTAAAACAGCCTTGTCTGGAGGCTGGTTTTAAGATAATTGTTGATCCTGTATGCAAAGAGGTTTTTCAATGTCAGATCAACCTGTGATTTGTCGGCCTTGAACAGCAATAAATCGCAATTCCATTGAAGTCTGTTACCTATTTCACGGTCGACAAGCAGGTGCATGCTTAGCCCGTATTCGATGTGCTTTCTCTGTCCCTTTTCCACTCCGTAAAATGAATCACGGCCTGTTTTATCAAAAATGCCCTGATCGAGCAGCCAGGTCAGTTTAGCTGAACTGAGGCCGATATCGATTATCCCGGTTTTTTTCAGTTCGAAGCCAAGGCCGCCCGAGAAGGTGCAGACCAGTGGGGTGAGAAAAGATGAATTTATTGTCCTGGTAACTGAACCTCCCGCTCCCGCCGTGGCATCCCAGGCATTAAATATCCTTGTTGTAAGAATGGAAGACAGCATGAGCCTTAAACCATGATCCAGGGTATAGCTGATCCTGGTAGTAAGCGTATTTTCGTCGGTCTGGAACTTAGAGATGCTGTCAAGATAATAAACAAGCCCGAGGTTGTGAACAAGATCGTTGGTGATCTGAACCCGTTTCGAAATAATGCTGATCTTGTATTTTATGCTTTGGAGGAAGGCCAACTGGCCGGCGGTTTTATCGTCCTTGCCGTTAATGCTGGAATAGGCTGTTGCTGAAATACTGTAATCGAATTCATCGTGGAGGCTGAATCGACCTGGCAATGCCGGGAATTTTGGCCTGAACACCAGCGAATGGCCCGAATTATCCCAGTTCAGGCCCTGGGCATCAAGTGACGCCGGAATCAGACATGCTGCAAACAGGCAGCCCAGGAATACCATTTTCCCCATTGCCATTCAGTGATTGGTTATGCCTGAACGACCTCTTATCGTGTTTTTGTTTCAGTCCTTATTAATTTCCCCGAAGCATTCCAGAAATCAAGGATGTCCATATCGACAAACAATACATTCACTTTCCCCGACTGAGCAGGCTGCGATTTAAACGCGGAAGCTGCAATGCAAAAACTTGATTCATTAAATTTGCCCATGAATTTTGCCCAGAAAATAACGCAGGTGAAAGCATATTTTGAAGGATCAAGATCTACCTTCTCCCCTATAGGCATCAGGTCCTTTTTCAGCCTGCCGAAAGTTGTCAATGAGTCGATCCTGCATGACTGGCTGATTTTCAGGTTCCCTGCAAAATCAGTCTCAACCCCCGAGCAGAATGTTGAATCCTGTGTGATGATGCGGTAACCTGCTGAATTATAAAACTGGGACCTCCCGGGGAGGTTTTTGTTTTTGCACCAGTCTACCAGGCCTGCAGAATCCCTGAATACACATAAGTATGAGGGATAGGCAGGGGAATACAGATCCAGGTCATGCCTCACCGATTCAACTGTTTCTATCTGAGGATCTTTGACAGCGTATTTTCTCATCATTGCCGGTTTGCAGGCAAACAGTCCTGCCAAAATGAGGGCAGGCAAAACAAACTTCATTCTTTTCATAATCTGGTTGATTTTTTAGAAGAAAGAAAAGGTATTTTGTTTTTATAAGGGATGCCGGGAATACAAATGAAATCCCGGCACCCCCTGACCTTAACATCTGTTGAAAAATGCAGCACCCGGCTGATTATTATATCGGGAAAGTAACCAGGTAAGAGTGTGCGGATGCATCATACACAACAGTATACGATCCCGATTTAATGGTGACCTGGCTGAGCGTTCCGAGTTTCCTGGCTACAGGTTCTGAGAACGTATAAGGATCTTCAAACGCCAGGGTTCCGCTTCTAAAATATGGAAGGGCAAACCCGCTCTCGTATTTCTGGAGGTCTCCCTCGGAAACCATAAGTTCAAGCTGCCCTGCAGCATTGATCCTTGCCTGTGCCTGGCACTGGCCTGAACCCGATCCTGCAGCTTTATCAGTCCCGACTTCAATATCGAAACAGATACCGAAGCCCGATTGGCACTGCAGCTTCGGGCGATGAAACGTGATAATGAGCTTGATCCAGACTGAGTAACAAGGCGATGGCCCGGGGTTAACATTTGCTGACACATATTGTCCTGCATGCACTGCACCGGCGGCAGTAAGCATGCTTACTAAACAGATTGCAATAATTTTTTTCATGGCTTTCAGATTTTATTTTTCCCTCTCCTGATGCGGGGAGAGGTTCCGCCGGCCCTTGATAAAGCGGGAAGGCCGTAATTCCCGCACATTAACACAAATCCTAACATTGAAAACGTCACTTTAGTTAACTTGTATCCACAGATCCCCCTTTCTTTTTCCTCTTAATCCGGCATAAACCTGAAAGTGATATGTTATATGAAAAAAAATATTTAATCCAATAGGAATCATTATTTTAGGATAAACGCTTGGATTTTATCTAAAAAATTTTTAGTATCTTTGCAGCGGATTTGAATCAGGATAAAAAATCAAAGGAAAACATGGAAAAAACAAAAGTTCTTTTTGTTACACAGGAAATCACGCCTTATCTTAAAGACAGTCATATGGGAATGATCGGGCGTTATCTTCCTCAGGGTATCCAGGAGAAAGGAAGGGAGATCCGTACATTCATGCCCCGTTTCGGAAATATTAATGAAAGGCGAAACCAGCTGCACGAAGTCATCCGTTTATCCGGGATGAACCTTATTATAGACGAGACTGATCATCCGCTTATCATCAAAGTGGCTTCAATTCAACAGGCCAGGATGCAGATTTATTTTATTGATAATGAGGATTATTTTCAGAGAAAATATACCTTCCACGATAAAAGCAACAAATTCTTCACTGATAACGACGAAAGGGCGATCTTTTACTCAAGGGGGGTCATAGAAACAGTTAAAAAGCTGGGCTGGGGCCCCGATATCATTCACTGCCACGGATGGATGACAAGCCTCGTTCCTCTGTATATCAAAAAAGCTTATTACGAAAACCCCCTGTTTACCGACACCAAGATCATTATTTCGCTTTATGATGATGATTTTACAGAGGTCATGAACAAGAATTTCGCAGAGAAAGTCAAACTTGACGGAATAAATGCCAAGGACCTTAAACACTATAAGACGGCAAACTTCGTTAATCTTATGAAATCAGCGATAGATTTCGCAGATGGCGTTATAATAGGATCGCCTTCTGTTAATAAGGAAATTATGGACTACCTGAAAAATACCGATAAACCTTTCCTGAAGTTTCAGCCAATGGACAGGTATATTGACGCATTTTCTGATTTCTATGATGAGATCCTTGTCGCTGAGCCGGTTTCAGTTGATTAACCAAAAGATCCGATAAGCCATTGAAGTCAAAACTCCGTTATCTTCTGCCAGCACTCGTCCTGCTTTGCCTGAGCGTTCTGGTTAATTATTCTTGCAAGAAAGATCCATACCAGGTAGGTCTTGACCTGCTGCCCCCAAGCGACACCCTGAAAATAAAATCAACCGATACCTGTACGGTCATTGCTTACACTGAACGCGTTGATTCTGTTGCAACCAGCAACTGTTCGGAGTTGTCACTCGGAAGCATTGCCGATCCGGTATTCGGCAACTCAACCATAAGTCTTTATACACAACTACAGCCTTCCTCCACCTCGGTAGATTTTGGCACAGCCCCTGCAGTTGATTCACTTATCCTGATGCTTTATTATTCGGGCTACTACGGTGATACTACAACCCAGCAAAAGATCAGGGTATATGAAGTGGCACAGGACATGCGCCTCGATTCGGGATATTATTCCAACAGGCAGATGCAGGTCAATCCGACCCTGCTGGCTGACCTTTCATTTAAGCCTCATCCAAAAGACAGCGTTAAAATTAAGGGCAATATGTATTCTGCTCACATCAGGCTGAACCTGAGCAAGTATTCAAATTATTTTGCGAATAAATTATTGTACGGCCCGCCTTCGGTTTATTCCACAACCGCTATGTTCAGTACATTTATGAAAGGTTTGTATATAGAAACCGAAGCGGTGAACTCCGGAGGGGCATTGCTGCATTTCGACATCTCGTCAAGCATGTCAAAAATGTTGATGTATTTCCATAACTCAGCTGCCGACTCACTCGCCTATTCCTACCTTCTGAATTCAACCTGTGCCAGGTTCCTTCATATAGATCATTTCAATTATTTCAATGCTGCCCAGGATCTTAAACAGCAAATTATTAACAGGGACACCCTGCTTGGTAAAAATATGCTTTATCTCCAGGGGCTTGGAGGTACAAGGATCAGGTTCCGCATGCCTTATATCATGAATTTTTCAAAGAACAGGAAGGTTGCAATTAACGATGCGTTATTGCAGTTCAACAATGCTTCTACCGACACTACCCTGAAACCACCCCCTCTCCTGATCTGTATCCGCGACAGTGCCGGCCTGATAGGCTCGGTTATCGACGAACTTGAAGGCACATCATACTTCGGCGGGTCTTACAATAAGTCCTCCGGTTCATATTTCTTCAGGCTTACTCGCCATATACAGAAACTTATTACGGGATATTATCCAATAAACCGGGATCTGTTTATCCAGGTAAATGATCCCCTGAAGAATATTATATATCCCAACCGTGTCACCATCAATGGTTATAAACCATTATTACCTGGCGCACAACCTTCAAGGTTCAGGTTGCTTATAACCTACACACTGCTCAATTAAGTTCTTTCTATTATTTATTATCTTTGAACTTTAAATGGTTTTGTTATGTGCGGAATTGTAGCATATGTCGGCCCTAAACAAGCCTACCCTATACTTATTAAAGGCTTGCGCAGGCTTGAATACAGAGGATATGACAGTGCCGGTGTTTGCCTGCTGAACAGCGAGTTGAAAGTTTGGAAATGCAAGGGTAAAGTTTCGGAACTGGAAAAATATATTGAAGGCCAGGACCTGGGAGGTACCATCGGAATGGCACACACCCGCTGGGCCACTCACGGGGAACCCAACCAGGTCAATGCCCATCCCCACTACTCCCAGAGCAAGCATCTCTCGATCATCCATAACGGGATCATTGAGAACTATCTTGTCCTCCGCAAGGAATTACTGCAAAGAGGCTTTGAATTTACAAGCGATACCGATACCGAGGTCCTTATACACCTTATTGAAGATATTCAGCATAACGAAAACGTCAGTGTTGAAGAAGCAGTACGTATCGCCCTCACCCAGGTTATAGGAGCTTATGCCATAGTTGTTCTTTCACAGGATCATCCCGATATGATCATAGCCGCACGCAAGGGCAGCCCTATGGTCATCGGTATCGGGGAGGATGAGTTTTTCGTCGCCTCCGACGCTACTCCCATCATTGAATATACCGATAACGTGGTTTTCATGAACGACGAGGAGATCGCCGTGATGGAACGGCACAAGGAGCTGAAAATGAAGACTATCCGCAACCAGGCAAGGACACCCTATATCCAGAAACTGGAGATGAGCCTGACTGCCATTGAAAAAGGCGGGTTTCCTCATTTCATGTTAAAGGAGATCTTTGAACAGCCTCATTCCATTGAGGATTCCATGCGCGGCCGCCTGCACCTTGACCAGGATTGCGTGACTCTCGGCGGTATCAGTGATTTCCTTCCAAAGATTCTCAATGCCGACCGCATCATCATAACCGCATGCGGAACATCCTGGCATGCCGGCCTTGTCGGGGAATACATCATCGAAGACCTCGCCCGCATCCCTGTCGAGGTTGAATACTCTTCCGAATTCCGATACCGGAACCCGGTGATCGGCGAAAAAGACGTTATTATCGCAATATCCCAGTCAGGGGAAACCGCTGATACACTGGCAGCCATTGAACTGGCAAAGTCGAAAGGGGCTACTGTACTGGGGATCTGCAATGTAGTCGGGTCATCCATTGCCCGGGCAACTCACGCAGGGGTTTACACCCATGCCGGGCCTGAGATCGGAGTCGCATCCACCAAGGCATTTACTGCACAGGTTGTTGTGCTTACCCTGATAGGCCTGCTGCTTGCCGAGAAGAAAGGCAGCATCCCTGAATCCCAGCTCCACAAGCTAAGGTTTGAACTCGGACTGATCCCGTCTAAAGTTGAAAAAATATTGCAGCGGGCCGATGCCATTAAAAAAATTGCAACTATATATCAAGACAGCACGAATGCCCTGTATCTTGGCCGCGGCTATAATTTCCCTGTCGCTCTTGAAGGAGCCCTTAAACTCAAGGAAATTTCATATATCCACGCCGAAGGATATCCTGCCGCCGAAATGAAACACGGCCCCATTGCGTTGATTGATAAGAACATGCCTGTATTGTTCATTGCCCCAAAACATGGGATCTACGAAAAAGTGATCACGAACATTGAGGAAGTGAGAGCCCGC
This sequence comes from Bacteroidota bacterium, assembly GCA_037141915.1. GTDB lineage: Bacteria > Bacteroidota > Bacteroidia > Bacteroidales > FEN-979 > CAIRDP01. The sequence goes on from JBAXBP010000002.1 coordinate 23,241, forward strand.
AAAGGCAACATCATCGCAATCATCACCGAAGGAGATGAAAGTGTACGCAAACTGGCCGATCAGTTTATCGAAATCCCCGACACCGCTGAAATGCTGGTGCCTCTGCTGGCGACAATCCCGCTTCAGCTTTTATCATATTACGTTGCCGTTATGCGTGGCTGCAACGTAGACCAGCCGCGTAACCTTGCCAAGAGCGTCACGGTGGAGTAGTATGGAATGCGGGTAACAAGAAGAAATATCAGGCGGTAAAAGGCACCTCCAAAATCAAATTTATCCTTCTTTTCTTTTACCCTTTACAGCATATGAGATTGAATAAATTTCACTATGGATGTATATACTGTACCCGAATTTAAAGTTGACATTTCCTGTACCATCAAAATTCCCTGAGAAAAAACCTGTGGGATAATAGTCCTTTACAAAGGAAGGATAGGTAATAATACCATTGGAGTCAACATCAGGGGAGATTGAAAAGATGTACATTATCTGGTATGGTAAGAATTCCATTTCCCATCGTTTGAAAAAATCATCATAATACACATAACCATCATACAGAATTGTAGTGTCAGGGGAACCTGTGTTTTTGATGAAGGTGGAAAAAGAATAATACCCGGTATATTCAACCTTCGGGACGACAGTATTTTGTGAGTTGTCCTTCTTACATCCAAATATGAATGTCAACGTGATAAGGATAACAACCCGGCAAAAAACAGCTGTGTATTTCATAATGAAATGTCCTCTCCCGGTTCACGGTTCACGGTTCACGGTTCACGGCTAAAGCCTGGATGCAACCGCAGCCCAGTCGACCAGCTTCCAGAAGTCAGCTATATAGTCGGGACGGGCATTACGTTTGTCGATGTAATAAGCATGTTCCCAGACGTCACAGGTGAGGATTGGCTTTGCACCTCCCTTCAGGGGATTGCCTGCATTGCTCTCCTGGACGATTTCCAGGGTGCCGTTTTCTTTTTTCACCAGCCAGGCCCAGCCTGAACCGAACAGGGTTGCAGCTGCGGTTGAGAATTTATCCCTGAAATCGCTGAAAGAACCGAAATTCTTTACAATGGCTTCTGCCATCGCTCCTGAAGGTTCACCACCTCCCTGGGGTTTAAGGCAGTTCCAGTAAAAGGTATGGTTCCAAACCTGGGCCCCATTATTGAAAATACCGCCGGATGCCTTGCGGATAATGTCTTCAAGTGAAGAGTTCTCGAATTCAGTCCCGGCGACCAGCTTGTTCAGGTTGTTTACATAAGCCTGGTGATGCTTTCCATAATGGTACTCAATGGTGGTTTTTGAGATATAAGGTTCCAATGCATCCCATGCATACGGAAGTTTAGGCAATTCATGTGTCATAATGATTGATTTTTAAGTTTTCAATTGCAAAGATAATAAGTCCCGGGCGGGAAATAAAATTATTTAGAATGATTCTTATTCGCCGTGATGAACATGACGAATGATCAAGGGTTATGAGTTATGGGTATAACTTATCACACATAACTCATAACGAATCACCTGGAGGGCGCCATTACGCCCGTCACGACTATTTCCCTTTATTCCTGATTACTTCAACCGCCTTATTGAACGCGGGGTCTATTGTATTCAACACAGGATAAAATCCTTCGTTGTCGAGAATATTCCTTCCGATATAAGCTTTGGTCAGCACCTTTGCCCTGTGGTCGCTCTCAGGGAGGTTGCGCCCTTCATGCTTCAGTCCTTTTTTCAGGGCATAGGCAAGAAAATCGGCATACATCGCATCGGTAACCTGGAACTTTGCTTCAAAGTCATCCACATTTTTAAACCGGTTCAGCTGGGACCTGTATTTATCGGTGTAATCAAAAGCCCACTGAAAAATAAGCCCTTTGTTTACAGCCAGGTTATAAAATTTCAGTGTGGAATCTTTTTCTATAGGGATAAAAATATCGGGCATGATCCCGCCCCCGCCGTAAACAACTTTGCCCGCAAGGGTCTTGAACTTCAGTGAATCCGGGAATTTAATGCTATCGGGATGCTCCAGTTCCCCGTTCAGGTAACGGTGGTAATAATCGTTGTTATATTTATCTAGGCCTTCCTTATAGGGCTTCTGTATGCAACGCCCGCTGGGGGTGTAATAGCGGGCAACAGTAAGCCTCACCGCGCTGCCGTCTTTCATATTAAGCTGTTCCTGCACAAGGCCCTTACCGAATGAACGTCTTCCCAGGACAATTCCCCTGTCATTATCCTGAATAGCCCCGGTTACGATCTCTGAAGCGGAAGCCGAGAATTCATCGATCATTACCAGCAGTGTACCCTGCTGAAAAATGCCCTGTCCGTCGGAAAAGTATTCTTCTCTCGAATGGTTGGCCCCCTTGGTGTACACAATAAGCCGGCCTTTAGGCAGGAACTCATCCGCCAGGTCAACAGCAGCAGTAAGATAACCTCCCCCGTTACTTCGAAGATCAAGGATAAGTTTCGTCATTCCATCCTTTTTAAGCTGTTCAAGGGCCGCATGTACCTCATCATGGGTGGTAGCCGAAAAATTATTAAGCTTGATATAGCCAACGCCATGTTCAGGCAGGTAGGCAATGTCCATGCTGTAGGTTGGGATCACATCCCTGGTGATAGTATAATCAATAAGACCTTTCACTCCCCGCCTGAAGATGCTCACATTGACCCGGGTTCCCTTGGGACCCTTCAGTTTCCGCATTACATCGTTGGTGGCAATCTTGATGCCTGCAACATTCTTTCCTTCGATCTTAACAATACGGTCTCCGGCTTTGATGCCCAGCTTTTCCGATGGGCCGTTTGCGATCGGGAGGATCACCGTTACCGTATCATTCTCAATCCTGAACTGCACGCCTATGCCTTCAAAACTGCCAAGGAGGGGATCCGTCGCATCATGAAACTCGGCAGGAGTGATATAGGTTGAATGCGGATCGAGGCTTTCAAGCAAACTGCTGATGGTTTTCTCCTCCAGCCTTGCTTTGCCGATGGTATCCACATAATTCTTCTGAACATATTGCAAAACCTGCTCAAGCTTGCCCGAACCCTGTAATTTAAAAACACTGAGTCCCGATGAGTGAGTGTACAGCCAAATACCCAGGAACATCCCTGCTATCATAACCAGGGCGAACCATATGGGCATGTATGGATTGATCTTCTTCTTTTCCATTCTAAAAAATATTACCGCCAAAGATACCGAATTCTTAATTTTGCAGCATCAACGACAACGTCATGAGTAATAGAATACGGATATTCCTGTTGATTATTGCAATGTTTGGTATAACAGCCGGGCCGGCTATATCCTCTCCAATCCCCAGGACCTTTAGAAATCCTTTCAGGAACAGCCATATTCTTGAGGTTGATTCTGTTCTGATCCATTACAGACTGTGGACTTCAAACACCAGGCCGGCAAAGGGGAGATTGCTGTTTATCCATGGCTTCACAGGTTCCACCTACTCTTTCAGGAAGAATTATGACAGCCTGGTGACTGCGGGCTATGATATCCTGGCTCTTGACCTTCCTGCTTTTGGTTACAGTGACAGGGGAACCTGGATCAATCAATCACAGAGCCACCGGGCAATCCTGATCTGGAAACTGATCGATTTCATTAACAAAAGCGACACCACCAAGTGGAACATCATAGGGCATTCCATGGGAGGAGCGGTTGCCGAGGCCGTAGCCCTGATGAAACCCGGCCGTACGAAAAGCCTTACCCTGGTTGATGCCATATTCTTTAAACAGAACAGCGGGCTAATGAGTGTTGCTTTCTCCCCTGCTAAGTACAAGAAATTAAAAAAGTTTTATGTGGATTACGTGGGCCAATATCTTCTGACCTACGACCGTATGGCGAAATGGCTTGAAAACGGGTATAAAACAAAGCCTGATTCGTCGGATGTCACCGGATATATGATGCCTCTGAGGATTCCGGGGACCGCAGAAGCCTTTGTGAGTACGTTCTCAAACTGCAGTGAAGTGGTACCACTGAATTCCGAAACCCTGAAAAACATACCTGTATTGGTGATCTGGGGAAGCAAGGATGGATGGCTGCCTCCCCGTTCCGCAACAGTGATACGGACCCTTGTTCCGCAGGCCGAGATCCATACGATCATGGGAGCCGGGCATATGCCCATGGAAACGCATCCTGTTGAGTTTAACGGGATACTGCTGGAGTTCCTTAACAGAAGTAGCGAAGTAGCGAAGTAGCGAAAATCAGTCTTCCCTCACCACCGGGCAATCGAAGGGAATTCCTACCTTTTCACCATCTTTCCTGAGGTCGTCAACAATAGGTTTAATCAGGGGAACTCCGTGTTTCTCATTGTATTTTGCATATTCGAATTCCTTTTCACCTGCTATCAGGATCTCATCCCGGCCTGTTGCGATGGGAGAATTCTTGAGCAGGTCGATCATGCTGTCCATGGACTCCTTAAAATCAACCAGGGGGCGGAAAGCTTCGATATTTATTGCCATGAAGAAATGGGAAACGCCGGTGGGGTCAGGGCGACCTGGTCCACCTACGTTAGTAAGAAAATTACCTCCCGACAGCATGGAGCATAGCACCTCAACCAGCAAAGCAAGCCCGAAGCCTTTGTAACCCGCAGTAACTTCCATACCTCCCAAGGGCAGAAGCGCACCGTGGCCGCCAGGTTTGATTTTCGAAGGTTCATTCGTAACCTGCCCATCCTCGTCAATACCCCAGCCTATCGGGATATGCTCATGCTTTTTATCATAGATCTGTATCTTGCCATACGATACTGCGGAAGTTGCCATATCGAGAAGATAAGGATGCCGTTTCCCTGAAGGCGCTGCCAGTGCGATTGGATTGGTTCCCAGCACGGCCGTTTTTCCAAAAGTTGGAGCGACCAGTGGTTGTGAGTTTGTAAGGCTTAAACCTATCATGCCTTCCTTCAGGGCCATCAATGCATAGAATCCTGCAATCCCGTAGTGATTACTGTTTTTCACCGTAACGGCACTGATTCCTGCCGTTTTCGCTTTGTTAATAGCCATGCGCATTCCTTTATACGACACGACCTGCCCGAGTCCGTTCCCTCCGTCGATCAGCGCGGTGGAAGGGCTTTCGGTGATGATTTTAAACGGAGTTTTTGGATCCAGCCATCCTTTGCTGATCCTGCTTCCGTAATACGAGCCGAGTCGCTGCATGCCATGTGATTCAACACCCCTGATATCGGCGCAGATCAGTACCCTGCCAACGGTCTTTGCATCTTCCTGTGAAACCCCGAGTTTCGTCATGTAGCGGATCACGAAATCCATCAGGTCGCTCCTCTGAAATCTGAGAATTGGTTCCATAATTAAAAATTTAGGATGTACAATGGTTATTTGATAATATAGTTTTCAACGACCCATTTTGCAAACGGGAAACTGCTGGTAAAAGCAGGGGAGACCGCATTCAGCACATGAATGGTCTGCCCGTCGCCTTCCACCACGAAATCCATCACCAGTTCCATCGTTTTAATATTCATAAGCTGCGCACGGATTCCAGGTTTGCTCCACTCGGTAAATCCCGATTTATCGATATGGTGGACCAGCTTGGTTGCCATGTTCACGAAATGTGATTTGTTGTACTTTGCCATCTCCTCAAAGGCAAGACTCCTGAAGCCAAAAGCATTGCTGAGGAAGAGCTTTGCTTCCCAGCTGAGGATATTGAAAAGCTCTCCTCCCCTGAAATTCTCAAGTCCCTTGTAATTCTCCCTCCAGAAAGCGGGTATGGAAGTCGGCCCTATCTTTATAATTCCATCTACCGTTACGGTATAATGAACCCCCAGGAAAGGATTTTTAAGATTTGGGACCGGGTAAATATTCGTTCTTATCGGCTTGTCTTTCTTAGTATACTTGAGGTAAATTCCCTTGAACGGGATGATGGTGTATTGCTCTGAAAAGCCGAAATCCCTGGCAATCTTGTCGGCATATAGCCCGGCTGCATTGATGATCTTATTTGCAGTGATCTGCAAACCTCCTGTTGTTTCAACCGTGTTGCTGTCTTGTTTACGTTTGTACCCCTGGGAAAAATGAAATTTTATACCTGCAGCCTGTAACTCCTTTCTCAGGAAAATGTTCACTTCCACAGGGTCAACGGTTGCGGTATCAGGAGAAAAAAGCGCCACCTGGGTGGTTTTTGCATTGGGATCTATCTCTTTCATCTCCTGCCCGGTGATCACGCTCACATTTACCCCGTTCTTTTTGCCTCTCTTTTCGAGTTCATAAATACCGTCTATCTCCGACTCATTCGTGGCAACGACGACTTTTTGGCATTCGTTGATCCGAAGACCATTCTTTTTTACATATTCCTTCAACTGCTGATTGCCATCGCGCGTAAATTTCGCTTTCAGTGAATCCGCCGAATAGTAAAACCCTGCATGAAGAACACCGCTGTTCCTTCCGCTGCTGTGATACGCCACATCAGCTTCCTTTTCAATCATTATTATGTGCGTATCCGGGAAACGTAATTTCAGTTCCCTTGCAATGGCAAGCCCGATAATCCCTGCCCCTATAATAAGGTAATCCGCTTTTTCAGCCATTCTTATTTTCGTGTTACTTTGTCAACAAAATATTCAGTATCCCCTCTCCACATCAGCTTCCCGTTTTTTTGTTTATAATGTACCGTGACGGCATTGCCGGTAAGTTTTGTAAGTGAGTCGGCAACCTCTTTGTCAGTGACGGAGAAGAGGAATTTCTCAGAAGCCAGGGGCACATTCTGGCTGCTGGTCACACTGCTCAGAATTATTTCCCCTTCCCAGGTTTTGAATATTTGCCCGCGGTAGGAGAATTTCTGTAAAATTCCTGTTCTTTCTCCTTCGCTGTAGGTGAAGTAATACTTCCCGTAAATAAACGCCGCAAACACCAGAAGGAGGATGATGATTGCCCAGGTATAGAACTTTTTGATCTTGGTTTTCATAACACATGGATTGGTAATACAAACATAAAAATTTGTTTTGATTTTTTATCTTCGCCGGGAAAATAAAACATACTCCTTATTATGATTAATCTCCTGCTGACCGGAGGGTCCGGTTTCCTTGGGAAGTTCCTGGTCGCGGAACTGCTCTCTCCCGACTCCCCTCTTCAACTGAAAACATTACGCATCTTTGATACCGCGCCTTATACAGGCAGCGCCGATCCACGGATTGAATATATCCCGGGGAATGTCCTCGACATAGAGGCATTGAAAAAAGCCTGCATGGGAATTGACGTTGTAATTCACTCTGCAGCAATCGTCGACTGGGGGACCCATCCTCCTGAAGAAGTTTATAACGTTAATACCAATGGAACAGCTAATGTTATTAAAGCCTGTACGGCGGATGGCGTGAAGGCGCTTGTTTTCACGAGCTCTCTCGACGCAGTGTTCGGCGGCAAGTCCCTGGCCAACATTGATGAAAGCCTCCCTTATCCTGCAGAGTATCCCAATATGTATTGCCGCAGCAAAGCCGAAGCTGAGAAACTGGTGGCTGCCGCCAACAGCTTTGCTTTAAAGACAGTCACCCTCAGACCTGCAGACATATGGGGTGAGGGAGACCCTTTTCATATCGGGTCCCTGATTAAAATGGCGAAAGGGGGCTTTTATGTGAGACTTGGCAACGGCAAATCAAAGTCCCAGCATATCTATGCAGGGAATATGGCTGTTGCACATATCCAGGCTGCCAAAGCCCTGCTTGGCGGGAATGAGAGTGTTCCCGGACAGGTATATTTCATAACCGATTCGGAAGGTACCAACTTCTTTCATTTCTATGATGCAATTGTAGCTCCAGCCGGGTACAGGATATGGCCAAGGAATTTCTGGATCCCCCGTCCTGTAGCAATCACTATGGGAGCGCTTTCGGAGTTCTCGGCACTGCTCATCCGCCCAGTAAAAAAAGTAAACGTGACATTCAGCAGGTTCGCGGTAATCTATACCTGCAATGATTTTACTTTCTCAGCTGAAAAAGCAAAGAGGGATTTCTCATTTAAACCGAAATACAGCAGGGAGGAAGCCTTCAGGAAGACAGTGGAATACTATAAATAATGTACAATGTACAATTTACCATGTACAAATGAAGTCGTCGACTTTTTGGGTTTAAGTAAGCAATTAAGGCAGGCTATTCCCAAATAATTGGTACATGGTACATGGTACATTGAACATTCTAAAAAGTAATGACCCTGTCGTCGGTGTGGAGATACTGGGTAAGCACATCACCCATATATTTTACTTCGATACCCAGCGACCTGATCACGGAGGTCACCCCGTAGGCTTCGGTACAACCCCTGCAGGCTTCGACAAGGATCCCGCATTGCCTCACAAAATCAAGTTCGGCCTGAACCTCTTTGTCATGAGCCAGCAGTTTAGCGGAAGGTCCCCATATGACAACATTTATCTCATCCCACCAACCCATGCTTTTGGCATCCATAAGATAAACGAAGATCATTCTCATGGCCACATCTTTCTCTCCGGTCGACCAGACGACATGCAATTTTTTCATAGTACCGGCTTGGGTATCAACAGGGCAAATATATTAAAAAACGTGATGACCCTTGCGATCGTGTTGATCGTGATAAAATAATTCTTCTATTTCAACTGTGGCAGCTTAAGGCCGGCATGCAGTTCACGATCGGTATATTCTTTCTGTTTTGCCAGGTCTGCAGCTTCAAACTGCTCCTCCGGGCTCAGTGCTTTCATGGTCATGAATTTTTTCATCCTGGCATTCAGCAGTGAATCTTTTTTAACTGTCGCCTGGTATTCAAGGTTTACAACCCAGTAATAATTCTCCCAGCATTTCCTCAGTTTCTCAGATGGGGTTACCAGTGAAAAGTACTGGGCGAGCAACCTTCTCGGTCCGACTTCATTATTCAGAACGATCAGGTTCGTGACATAATGGTCGTACTGTTTCACTTCATTCAGGCCTGCCGCCCGGTCCCTGAAACCGTAGTCGATCACCATAGTTACAATGACAAGGGCAACCGACCCGATCAGCCATTTCACCACATCAAAGATCAGTTTCATTTTCTGAAGCTCGGTCATTTGTTTCTCTGATTTCAGATTTGTCTCTTTTGTTGATTTTTCTTCCATAGCGTTGGATGTTTAGGAGGTTGGTTTGTGGATTTCAATGCATTCCGATGAATCAGGAACTTCTGCGGGGTCCCCTCCCGGCGAAGCTTAGGTAAAAGCCAGGCAGAGAAGTGAGTTTACGAACGGCTTGCCTGGCTTAGTAAGCGAGCCGATGGTGGGTCGCAGAAGTTCCGTAACAGAGGAATGCACGAAATCCCAAAAACCAGCATCACAAATATAATAAGGAATGGAAGAAAAATCAAGTCCTACAACCCGGCCACCAGCTGTTTCAGCCTGGTTTCGGCAACCTTCATGTTGTACTCGAAATTATAGAAGCGGGCGAGGGAGTTTGCATAACTCTCCTGGGCCTGGCGGACTTCGAGAGCGGTGGTCTGCCCAAGCCTGAGCCTTTCCATGGAGATCCTGAGGTTTTCTTTTGCAAGGGTCAGGTTGTCCCTTTCAATGGTTAGCAGTTGTTTCTGATCATCATAATCGGTAAGAGCCGATTTCAATTCAGTGTTGACCTGGAGTTTTACATTCTCAACGGTGTATTTTGCACTTTGGAGCTGAATTTTTGCAGCCTTCACCTGCCTCAGGGCATTGCCTGCCTGGTATATGGGAATGTTCAGCACACCTCCCAACAGGGGGCCGTATGTACGGCTTGTAATCACATTGGAAGCGGAATTATCGTTCTGGTTATAATTGAACGAAGCCACCATGCTCAGCTTCGGAAGCCTGTAGGTTTTATATTCGTTCAGGCTCAGCAGCGCAATATCTGCCTGTTTCTGGTAATTCAATACCGAAGTGTTGTTCGAATAAAGTTTGTTCATAAGGTCGACAGGGTCGGGTAAATAGTTCAGGGGAATGGTATCGGCCACTTCGAACTGGGTATCCGGATCACGCGACAGGGACTGGTTAAGCGCACGCTTTGTATTCCTGATAAAATTGATCTGGCTGATCTCGGCTTCCTTGTTGACGTTAAGGTCGATCTTCGCCTGCAGCAGGTCGTTCTTATGCGCAATCCCTGCCTCATAGCCTTTCTGGAGTATCCTCACCCTCTCGAGGCTGTATGCCATGACATCGCGGATCGCAAGGAGCTGCTGTTTGGTCTGAACAACCTGGTAGAATGCTACGATGACAGTATATACGGTATTCATCACCTGGTCCCTGAACTGTATTTCGCCAAGTTTCTGAACCTGGTTCAGTTTGTTCTTTGTAATGAACATTTTAGTCCCGTCAAACAAAGTCCAGTTCAACGCCAGGCCGGCGGTGAATGCATTGGAGGACCCTGCGGCAGCAGTGATCGTGCTTCCGCTGGAAAGGTTCATATATACATTGTTCACCGAGTAATTATCCGTGCCGAGAATCCCGATGTTAGGCAGCATACCGGCATTTCCGGCGGTATTGTTGACCTTAGCTACATCAGCGTTATTCCTGGCAACGAATACGTCGTAGTTGTTCTTCAGGGCGATATCAACCGCCTGGTCCACTGTCATTATGTTCTGGCCGAACCCGGGAGTAAAACAAAGGAAGGCTGCAAATAACAGCGCGATTATCTTATTCTGCATAGCCTTCGGAATAATCAGGTGTTTGTGTTTTTTTACCAGACATCATTACGTACATGGCAGGGATAACAAAAAGTGTCAGGATGAGTGAAAACAGCAGTCCTCCTACAACGACGATCCCCAGAGGGGTGCGGCTCTGAGCACCTGCTCCAAGGGCCAGTGCTATCGGCATGGCTCCGAAGATGGTCGCCAGGGAAGTCATCAGGATTGGGCGCAGTCGGGCAGCTGCGGCCTCGAATGCTGCTTCGCTTTTCGACAATCCCAGTTTCCTCTTCTGGTTGGCAAACTCGACAATCAGGATCCCGTTCTTGGTCACAAGCCCCACAAGCATGATCATACCGATCTCGGAGAAAATATTCAATGTGCTCCCGAAAATGAAGAGGGAAAGCAATGCCCCTGTAACTGCCAGGGGGACAGTGGTCATGATGATTAATGGGTCGATGAAACTTTCAAACTGTGCCGAAAGGATAAGGTAGATCAGAACAAGGGCCAGCACGAAAGCAAATGAAGTGTTTGAACTGCTCTCGGCAAAGTCGCGTGAAGGTCCAAGGAGATCGGTCTGAAAAGTATCATCGAGGGTTTCCTTGGCGATCTTTCTCATAGCGGTTATACCTTCGCCCAATGTCTTGCCCTGTGCCAGGGATGCTGAAATAGTGGCCGATTTATACCTGTTGTAATGGTAAAGGGTTGGCGGCTCGCTGCTTTCCTGCATTTTTACCAGGTTATCCAGCTGAATCAGCTGCCCGCTGTTGCTTCTGACATACATCGATGCTATATCTGCCGGCTTATTCCTGTTCTCACGGTCAAACTGCCCTATCACAAAGTATTGCTTCTCATTCCTCAGGAAATACCCGTATCGTTTCCCGCTAAGTGCAAACTGAAGCGTGTTTGAAATATCGATGGTATTGATCCCCAGGTCGGTTGTTTTCATCCTGTCAACAATAATGTTGATCTCGGGCTTATTGAATTTAAGGTTTACATCCACATTTCCGAAAGTCGGGTCCTTGCGGGCCAGGTCCAGGAACTTGGGTACTGCTTCCCTTAACTTGTCGAAATCAAGGTTCTGTAAAACAAACTGTACAGGAAGCTGTGAGCCTGCGGCAAGGGAAGTCGAGATGGTCTGTTCCTGTATCGGTATGATCCTTGCTTCGGGGAATTTCTTGTAAATTTTCACGAGCCTGTCATAAACCTGCTGCTGCGTGGTTTTCCGCTCATTGGGTTCTACAAGAAAGATGTTGACGCCCCCGGTATTGGTCGAAGTGTTGCCGAAACCTGAACCTGTTCTTGCAAAGATCAGCCTTGCTTCGGGGACCTTGACGCGCAAAGTGTCGGAAATCCTGCTGACCAGCCTTTCCATATAATCGAAATCGGTGCCTTCAGGTGCGGTGATGGTTGTCCTGAGAATGCTGTGATCTTCCAGCGGCGCAAGTTCCGATTTGATTGACTTAAACAGTACAACAACCAGTACAAGGCAAATCCCCAGGACAACGAGGCTTATCCATTTCTTTTCCATAAACCGGCCCAGCAAGGCACGGTAACCGTTGTCAAGCCATACAAAAAAAGGCTCGGTCTTACGGTAAAACTTCAGGGATTTAATATCTGCCGTACCCATTTTCACATTAAGCACGGGTGTAAGTGTAAGGGATACAAAAGCGGATATGAGCACTGAGCCTGCAAGTACAATCCCAAACTCCCTGAAAAGTCTTCCCGTAAACCCTGACAGGAAAATAACAGGAATGAAAACTATAGCCAGTGTAACGGATGTGGCGATGACAACGAACAGTATCTCCCGGGTCCCTGCAAATGCCGCCTTGTACTTGTCCATCCCGTGTTCTATCTTTTTGTAGATGTTCTCGGTAACCACGATCCCATCGTCGACTACAAGCCCCGTTGCGAGAACGATTGCAAGAAGGGTAAGAACGTTGACTGAGAACCCGAAAATATACATCAGGAAAAAAGATCCGATAAGGGAGACAGGGATATCGATCAGGGGCCTCAAGGCAATTACCGTATTGCGGAAAAAAAGAAAGACTATAATCACAACCAGCGTTATCGCTATCAGGATAGTTTCAGCCACGTCAGTAACCGACTGTCTCATGAATTTGCTTTTGTCGTAACCTATATCAAGCTGCATCCCGGCCGGCAGGTTTTTCTTGATCTCTTTGAACCGTTTAAAAAACTCATCGGCAATCGCGATCTGGTTTGATCCCGGCAAGGGGATAAGAGCCAGGGAGATGCCTGTGGCTCCATTCAGTTTGACCCCGGTTTCATCAACTTCGGCGCCCAGCACAGCTTCCCCGATGTCATTAAGGCGTATCACCTGGTCATTCGTCTGCCTGATGATCATATTATTGAAATCATCCTCAGTGGTCAACCTGCCATAGGTCTTCACTATAAGTTCGGTGGCACCGCCCCTGACCTTGCCACCCGGAAGGTCCACATTTTCCTTCATCAGGGCCGTATTTACGTCTTCGGCGGTCAGGTTGTAAGCTGCCATTTTCCTTGGATCAAGCCACAGGCGCATGGCCGGCCGTTTCTGCCCGTAAAGCATGACAGAACTGACGCCGGGTATGGTCTGAAGCTTTTCCTGCAGCACATTCTCGGCATAATCACTTAGCTCCATCGGATTCATGGTAGTACTCTGCACAGCGACGGTAATGATGGGATCACTGTTGGCATCGGCCTTCGACACTACCGGGGGCGCATCCAGGTCCTGGGGCAGGTTCCTGGCACTCTGGCTTACCTTGTCCCTGACGTCATTGGCAGCCTTTTCAAGGTCGGCTCCTACATTGAATTCCACCGTGATATTACTCGATCCTGTGGAAGAAGAAGAAGAAATGGAACGCACGCCTTCGATGCCGTTGATGGACTTTTCAAGAGGCTCGGTCACCTGCGATTCAATGATATCGGCATTAGCTCCTGCATAGGAAGTCTGGACGTTGATGGTAGGCGGGTCAATTGCAGGGTAAAGCCTCACACCAAGGAATGAAAAGCCCACGAAACCAAACAGCACAATGACGAGACTCATCACAATGCTGGCAACAGGCCGCTTTATCGCGAAATCGGAAATTGTCATATGGCCTATTTTACTTTGGCGAATTCAAGTTTCATATCCGGCTTGATAAACAGCACTCCGGTTGTAACCACGGTATCCCCGGCATTAAGGCCTGTAAGCACTTCAAGGCTTCCCGACTGCCGCACGCCGGTCTGAATGGGTACAAACACTGCTTTACCTTCCCTGGAGACTATTACTGTCTTTTTTCTTTCACTCATAATTATACACTGAGTGGGGATCATCAGTGCATTGCGGTTTTCGTTAAGTCTCAGCTGGACGTTGGCATAAGCGCCCGGCGTAAGGGCCGGGGCATGCGCTGTGACTACAGCCCTTGCCTTGAGGTTCCGGGTGTTCTGATCAATTCCTTCCTCAGTGGCCATTACCTCCGCATTATATTTATTGGTATCGCCCTCTACTGAAAATTTGACCTTTGTGCCCTTATGGATTAACTGGCTGTATTTGCCAGGTACAGCAAAATCAAGTTTCATCTTATCCGATTCCCTGATCGTGGCGAGGGGTGTCGAAAGAGTCACCTGGGCGCCAAGACTGATGTTTCGCAGGCCAATGACCCCGTCGTATGGCGCAAGGACTTCTGTCTTGCTGATATCGGCTTTCAACAGGTCGATGTCGTTCTTTGCGGAACTTACGATCAGCGCCTGCTGGTCATATTCTACATGGCTGATCCCATCAGCCTTTAACAGTTCGGCCTGCCTGTCGAGGATCTCTTTCCCAATAGTATACTGGTTCTGTGCTTTTGCCAGCTGGGCCTGAAGGTCGAGGTCGAAGATCTTTACCAGGAGAGTTCCTTTTTTTACAAATTCCCCTTCGGGCAGGTTCAGCATCACCACCCTTCCGGCAGCTTCAGGCATCAGCACTGTTTCTTCAAACGGCTTCAGGGTACCAGAGATCCCTATGGTCTCGTCTACTACCGCCGGACGCAAAACGTAACCCTCAATAAAAGATATGGACGGCGCCTCTTTCCCGGCATTCTTTTTCTTTGCACCTGTACACGACCCTCCTATCAGCAGGATAGCCGCAAGGATCAAATTAAAATATACATTATTTTTCATATGTCTCATGAGGGCCATGCCCCTGGCCTTGATTTTTTGTTACTGCCGTGAAGGGGATTCCCGGCCCTGGAACACAAAATTAGAAAATATACAATTCTGTGCTTCGGAAATCCTCCAAACTCCCTTATTTCACCTATAAATCACCCGCTTTTACCGATCATAAACAAGGCATCAATCAATAGTATCAACCCCGTCAATACCCGGTTAAGAAAATACCAGGTTCAGGGGGATCATCTCCTGCTCTTCAGGGGTGCGCATGGCATTGATCAGCTTGCAGCCCCGGAAGTGAGGCAGATCGGCTGTCCAGATATCCCGCGTCAGCAATTTGCCTTCAGCGATCAGCCTTGCACGGCAGGTCCCCTCAAGCAGGGGATGCATGGGAGTGAACCACTCCCGGTCATCAAAAAACATAAGGTTTGCGATACTGGAATCAGTGATCAGCCCTCCTTTAACAATTATGATATCATCGCATTCACCCCTCTTTTCAAACAATGCTTCAAGTTCAGCCCTGTCATAAAATTTCAGATGGTAATCAATAGAATCACATAACACCATCCTGAGGCTCCTGACAGGCCGCCTTATATATTTGCTGAAGCTTACCCCGGTGATCTCTTTCTCATACACTACCTTGCACCTCACCGAACCCGTTCTGAATTCAGCCGGGACACGGATCTCCCGTTCAAGATCAATGTTCTGCAATGCAGGCATGCTCCGTTTCATCCTTTCTTCATGCCAGCACAAATGCAACGGCTTCCCGTTTTCTATCCGTATGGTTTCAAACAAACGGCACATAGACCTTATCATTGAGTTCCTTATACTCGCTTTCGCAATCACTCAGGGCAGTGATACCTCCCCCGCTTCTGAATCGCAGCATGCCATCCTCATTCTCAATAAATCTTATCATCACTGCGGATGTGAGAGCCCTTCCGCTGAAATACCCGAAAACACCGGTGTAGAAACCACGCCTGTCATTCTCCGCTTCGTGTATGACCTCCACGGTTTTCTCCTTGGGGGCGCCGCTCACGGAACCTGCAGGAAGCAGCTTGAACAAGTCCTCACCGAGATGTCTCCAGTGGCCTTTTGGCAGCCTTCCGCTGATCTCGGAACTCATCTGCAGCAGGTCACTGCGGTTGGTGTTGATCCTTTCAATGTACCTGAAACGATCAACTTTCACCGAAGCCGAGACCATCGCCAGGTCGTTCCTGATCAGGTCAACAATGGTGTTGTGCTCGTAATATTCTTTCCTGTCGTTCAGTAGCATGTTTTCGGCATCGGGGACTGAAGCGTCAATGGTGCCTTTCATGGGGTTTGAACGAATAATGCCGTCCTCTATCCGTATAAAAGGTTCAGGCGAAAATACTGTAAAATGGTCAGCGAAAAGGAGTTTATAGGGCGCCCTGCTGATATTGAAAAGGTCCTGCAGGTTCAACGAGGTCTCAAGTTCTGTTGGAAAGGTCAGGTTTACAAGGTAGGTGTCGCCCCTTTTCAGGTGCCAGCTCACTTTTTCGAATGCCAGCCTGTAACTATCGTAATCAGGAGGTTTAGGGATAAAACTGAACGCCCTTGCAGGTATTGGTCCCGGCACTGTATTCCCTGCTTCTCCCATCCCGAAAAAAACGCCGTTCTCCCCGGCCTCGGGAATAGTCAGAACAGCTGTATTCAGGCCTTCAAAATCAGTTACGAAAAGAAATGGGATGCCCTTAACGGCATATTCGTTAATTTTACTGCATGCATCATCCCTTTTCATGAAGATACTGCTGCTCGATAACCACGATTCTTTCACTTTCAACCTGGTTGAACTTCTGCGTAATAACGGCAAAGTTAGCTTTAATGTGGTTAAATCCGATGAAGCGGATATCCCCTCGGTAATGCAGTATGATAAAATCATCTTTTCACCAGGGCCGGGTCTTCCCGAGGAGCAGCCTGCAATGTTCAGCATTTTAAAGGAATACACAGGTATTAAACCCATACTCGGGATCTGCCTTGGGCTTCAGGCTATCGCACTCTTTTACGGAGGTGAGCTTTTCAACCTGTCGAAAGTGGTGCATGGGCAACCGAGAGAGGTTAAGATCATTAGCCCTGTACACTATATTTTCAAGGGCATCGCGCCGGGATTCAAAGCGGGGCTATACCATTCATGGGCGGTTTCGGAAGATTCACTCCCCTCCTGCCTTGAGGTCACTGCACGTTCAGGCGAAGGGATCATCATGGGGCTTGCTCATAAGGATCTTGATGTATGCGGATTGCAATTCCACCCCGAGTCGGTCATCACTGATCACGGACAGGGAATGATGGATAACTGGATCGCCCGGTGAACAGGGCTTACGTCTGCATCGGCACCTCGATCAGGAGGATGTCTGAAGCAGTTTCCGCCTTTACATTCACCCTCAATGTGTCTGAAACGCCAAGCCCGTCGCGGGTTTCAAGCTTCGTACCGTCAACATCCGCAGTCCCGTTGATCATCATGATATAAACTCCATGCGAGGGATCATGAAGCTCATAATCCGCTGCTTTACCTTTGTCAAGCAAGATCCTTGAGAACCAGGCCTGCTGGTTCAGCATCAGCGCTCCTTCTTCATCAGGAGCTACCAGTATTTGCCAGCGGTTCAACCTGAGGGCGGGATCGAATTCTTTCTGGTCATACCTCGGCGTAATGTTCTTCTTTGAAGGGAAGATCCAGACCTGGAAAAGGTTCACAGTGGCTTCGGGATCGGCATTATATTCGGAATGAAAGATGCCTGTTCCTGCACTCATCACCTGGACTTCGTTCGGCCCGATCTGCTGTGTATGCCCCATGCTGTCCTTATGCTCCAGCGTTCCTTCCAGGACGATGGTGGTGATCTCCATATTGTCGTGGGGGTGACGGCCGAAACCTTCTCCTCCCGCAATATAATCGTCGTTAAACACTCTCAGCGAACCGAAATGTATCCTTGAAGGGTCATAATAACTGGCAAAGCTGAAAGTGTGCCAGGTGTCGAGCCAGCCGTGGTCTGCATGACCACGACTGCTCCCCCTGAAAATTATGGATTTCATAAAATTCCTTTCTTACTGAACTTTTGCAAGTTCGATATTCAATGCAAGTTTCACTTCATCGGCAACTACCATTCCACCGGCTTCGGTGATGGCATTCCAATGCAGGTTAAAATCCTTGCGGTTAAGTTTCCCGTTAAGTTCAAACCCGGCTTTGATGTTGCCATAAGGATCCTTCATGATGCCGCCGAATTCGACTTTCATGTCGATGGGGCGGGAAGTGCCGCGGATGGTGATATCGCCGCTCATCAGGAATTCATCTCCTGAAGTCTTTTTAAATGAGGTCGACTTAAAAGTAAGTTTGGGATGATTTGCTGCATCGAAGAAATCGACTGATTTCAGGTGGCCGTCACGGTCGCCGACACCGGTGTTAATGCTGTCAACATCCGCTGAAAATTCAACCTCTGCATCGCTGAAATCATCGCCATTGGATAAAAGCATGCCTTCAAATTTTTCGAATTTGCCGGTCACCGTTGAAATCACAAGATGCTTTACTTTGAAATTGATCTCTGAATGATAAGGGTCAATTGCCCATTTTGTTTTTGCTGTTTCCATGATTGTTTTTTTAAGGAATTGCCGGCTTGTTTTGTTGCCGGGGTATCCGATGGTTTGTGTTTGTTTTGTTTGATGCAGCAAAATTACCACGGTCCCTGTTCACCGGAAATGTATAAATCATGGTTTCAATTGGAAAAATCATGGTTCCTCAGCCAACTGCCTGCCGGCTGCCCTTTGCTGACTGCCGACTGCTGACTAAATGTTTAGTTCAACATTGATTGTGTCTATTCCTGCAGACCTGAATATTCCCCCGGCCCTTTCGGGATCCGTTGAGAATCCAAGCATGAAGCCTCCCCCTCCTGATCCGCACAGTTTAAGGTAAAAGCTGTCTTCGGCCAGTCCCCGGGCCCATATTTCACTTAGTTTTCCGGGTATCAGCCAACTCATATTCTCCAGCTGGAACCGTGAAAGATCTTTAACAGCCCCGGTGAATGCCGCCCCGTTTCCATCGGCCAGGCAGGAAATACAAATGTTATTCAGCCTCCCGAGTTCTTCCCCTGGCCCTGGTCCCCCTGTGCCCTGCCTGAATTCTTTTACGGTTCTGCGGATGAGTACCGACGTTTCTTCCTTCTTTCCGGCATCGGCAAGGAACACCTGCATCTCCGAAGGTATAGCACCACAGAGGTCTGCCTGAACTATACTTCCTGATCCCTGCAGCCTGAGCGGCATGTCAAGATAAGACAACATGGGATCGAATCCCGAGCTAAGGCCATGGAACCACGATTCCATCAGGATAAAGAACGACCTGAGGGAACGCCGGTTTTCGTCGCCGGGACTCTCAATGGAGCTTATAGGATCCCTTGCGTAATTGCCGTAAATTGCGGCACACAAGGCACCGGAGCTGCCGATCCCGCTCCTGGAAGGGATGTCAGATTCAAGAAATAAACCCTTATCTATGTCCTCGCCGAGCTGATCAAGATCAAGGACATCTTTTATTTCCTTGTTGCTGCAGAGCCACTCATTATAATATTTTTCGAGGACGCTGTTTCCCTGCCCTCGACCCTTCATGTTTTCTTCTGAAGGCAGGGCCAGGCTTGCCCCGAAACGCCTGAATGGCAATCCCAGGGCTTCATATCCCTGGAGCAGTGAATACTCCCCTATAAGAAGGATCTTCGACGGATATCTGCGCCCTGGTTTCATACTGCGTCGTTCTCCCGGGAAATACGGATGGGGCCTTCACCGCGCTTATCGTCTATGAAACGGCCGTCGGTACAAAATTCAAGGAGTTGTTCCCTGATAAAGTTTTTAATACTTAAGGAATGTGCTGCAGGATAAAGAAGGTGAACATTAGGGCCCGCATCGAGGGTGAAACAGGCAGGAAGCCCTTTCGTGCGCGCTTCTCTTATCTTTTGAATTACCTGCAGGGTTCCGGTATGCATCAGTATATTGCTGCCTTTGGATGTCATGATGAGTGAATGCAGGCTAAGGGCCTCGTTCTCGATCACTGAGGCAAACTGCTCAAAGTCGCCGGTCTGCATGGCCTGCAGGCATGCTGCAAGGTTTTGCCTGGCCTGTAAATATCTTGCTGATGCCAACGGATGCGAGTCCATCAATGCATGCCCTGCCGTACTCGGCAATGACTTTGCTTCAGCCGAAACGATAAGGATAGCATCGTGAATTTCAAGGAAATCATTATGGACTGCCAATTTCAATGGTATCGCCCGTTCATCCGAAGAACCCTGTATCAGCGGGGTTTCACCCCATACGGTATATCCGCCGTAAACCGAGCGGCTCGCACTCCCGGAACCCAAACGGGCCAGGCCTGATGCAATCCGCCGGAATTCATGATCAGAGAATTGCTTTCCAGAGATCATTTCATCGATATCGAGGACACAGAGGGTAAATGCCGAAAATCCTGAAGCGGATGAGGCTATGCCTGCAGAATCAGGAAAGCTGTTGCTTGTCTCCGCCTCGAAAGAATATCCATCAATCCAGGGGAACACCGGTTTCAGCACAGAGAGGAAGGTTTCAAGCCCGGGCATGAAAGGATGAGCGGGATCGGCATTGACTGAGATCATCTCTCCGTTACCTCCCGGGATCGCTGTAAGGCATGTCCTGCTCACAGCCCTGGCCAGGGTCATGCTCAGGGAGGGGTTCGCGGGGAGCTGCCTGCCCTTTTTACCCCAGTATTTTATAAATGCTATGTTCGACGGGCTTTCCCAGGTAACGCTGAGATTGCCTCCCCTGGTCAGGGCCGGGGATGAATGAATGACGGGGGCAACAATTTCATTCGGTTCACTGCAGATGTCATCGTAGGTGAACACCTCCGTTATCCCGTAATCCTCAAGAATTTGTTCAACTACATCGATGGGCTGCATGCTTACGAACATGGCGAAATCGCCGCCCCATGCACCCAGTGATTTAACTGCACCGGGGAAATCCGGAAACCGGGTCTTCAGCACATCCCGGTGAAGGATGCGGCTTAATATGGCTTCATGTTCATGGACCAGTCTGCATAATTCTTCGGGACGTACTGCATTGCCTATGGCAAACGACAGTTCGGAGATCCTCGCGATATCTTCATTTAAAAATTTCGCTGAAGCTTTGAATTTCTCGACTTCAACCGGGCTGTCTTGTTTCTCACCAAGCCAGGCAAAATATGCATGGTTTTTAAGTGCTGTTCCCGGGCGCATGAGTGAAACAATGGCTTCTTCAGGGTTGAACCCATGCCCGGGATCAAGCTGATAAAATACCGGCCCTGCCGAGGATGCGCAGGCTATATCATAACCAGAACCATTGGAAACACTTTTATAAAGAGCGGCTGCACCGACCCCGGCCCATTGTGCCACAAGGGATATAAGGCTTGAACTGCTGCCAAGCCCCCATTCCAGGGGATAATCGGCTGTCACTCTCACATTCCATCCCTGCCCTGGTTCAATGAATGAGGGGTTGAGTATCCTTGCCTGCCTGAGCAGGTTTTCAAGGAATTTTGAAATTCCCTCCTTGCCTCTGAGTTCGGTGTCGGGTGAGACCACTTTAAGGGACTCCGAATCAATCACAGCACGGAACCACACCCCTGAGCTGTCCTCGCTGGTCCATTGCAGGAACCTCCCGCAAATTTTCTCCTGCTGCATCACCTGTCCGAATCTCAATGGAACAGCCAGGGCCCTGACTCCCGACAGCACAAGGTATTCCCCCGAGATTAGCAGTTTGCCTCTTGCAGTGAAAGTTGTTTCCCCTGCTTTCGAAATTGCAGATGCTTCTTTGGGTTCAGTTCGCGCTTGCATCGATGAAATGTTTTACTGCATCGTAACTGATCTTTTTTCCTGAAAAATATTCTTCCGCTTTTTTACGAGAGTCTGCATTCATATTCATGGAATTCAGGATATTGGAAAGATGCAGCCGCATATGGCCTTTCTGTATCCCTGTCGTGACAAGGCTTGTGAGTGCAGCAAAGTTACTGGCCAGGCCTGTTGAAGCCACAATGGCCATCAGCTCCCGGGCGTTGGGATTGCCTAGTATCTCAAGAGCAAGCCTTGCAAGGGGGTGGAGGTTGGTGATACCACCAACAGTTCCTATTGCGAGAGGGATGGTTAGTGAAATTGTAAGGATGCCGTTAACTGTACGGCAGCTGCTAAGGGAGCGGTACACCCCGTCCCTGGCGGCAAAGGCATGAGCGGCTGCTTCTGCCGCCCTGTAATCGTTCCCTGTTGCCATCAGCACCGCATCAACCCCGTTCATGATTCCTTTGTTATGGGTAACGGCCCTGTAGGCATCCCCTTCGGCGATGGTATATGCCAGCATGATCTTCTCTGCAAATTCATCAACAGAAAGGTTCCCTGCAAAAGGCCTCAGTTCTGCCAGGCTGCAGGAGGCTTCAACTGTGACCCTGCAATTCTCATTGTAATTGCTCAATATGGACATGATGTGCTGGTAACGCCTTTCTTTCACATGGTTGTTCATGGCAAGGTAAGCCTCCATCCCCTCGGCCAGTTCTTCGAGGCAGGTGTTCATGAAATTGGCACCCATCGAATTCACTGTATCCACTTCCAGCTCCAGCTTATAAAGCTTTTCCATGATCCCGCAGGCATCGATCAGCCTCAGGTTAAGCACACCGCCTCCCCTTCTTACCATGCTGGCCGTGGTCTTCTTCAGCCTGTCAAGAAGGAATAAATGAATATGGTCCCAGTGCTGATGCAGAAAACGAGGATCGGTGAACCAGCGGAAATACACATGCCCCAATTTTACCGTTGATACCTGCTTTACAGTGAAGCCTCCCCTCTCGGCCCAGAAACGGGCTGCATGTGATGCGGCTGCAATGACCGAACTTTCTTCTATCGCCATCGGCACATGATATACCCTGCCGTCAACCATTACATTGGGCGCAATACCGAATGGAACATGGAAACTGCTGATGGTGTTTTCGCTGAGCTCGAGGAAACTCTTTCGCGTGGCCGGATCTTCGGCCAGGTAACTTTCCATCTCCTGCTCCGTCGGTCCAGGCCAGCGGCATAAAGCTGCAATAAGACGCCTCTTTTCTGTATGGCTTAATTTTGAAAATCCCTTGATTATCCTGCCTTTCATTCCTGTTCTTTTATCTTTAAAAATGCACGCGCAAACTTCAGGCCGCTGATCTGCCCGGCGATATACATCCGCAGGTCTTCATAGTCCCCCCTTGCCACGGCCAGAAAAGCTGATGCCTGCCCGAAAACAGCCGGTAACAGGCTCCTCGAAATATGATAATACCCGTCGAGAAAATTCTTTATGCCTCCCGAGATGATGATCTGCCTGCACCCTGATCCCTTGCTTTCAGCAACCAGCCTGTTGATGGTTTCAATCATATCCGAAGCTGTGTTCCCTATCATTGCCAACGGACCGTAAAGCTCCCTCTGCCATGCGGTGCTGCGGGCCAGCTCAACTTTTGCAAAGTTCGTCCCCCCGAAAGCAGCCAGCTCAAATGCTTCAATGGGAAGGCTCATCACCCTGGCAATACTCACCGGGCCCATGCCCTGCCCCACTTCCTTAACAATCAATTTAAGCCTGCTCAACTCAAGAAATTCCTGAATGGTTTCAAAAGGAGGATTTTTCAAAACATCTCCTTCCATCTGTAACCATTCCTGCACCGGGTTAACATGAACGATCAGGCCGTCGGCCCTTAAGCGTTCAACAAGTTCCACAAGCCTTCGCCAGCTGCCGTCAAACAGCATGTCTTCAAGCTGGACTATCCCTATATTGGCATATAAGGGGAGCTCATCCCCGATTACCGGACGCATGTCAAAATCGGGCAGGTAAAGGTCGTTTGCAAGCAATATCCTGCAGGATCCCAGGCCCATTCCCATCCCGAACTCCCTGCATGCCCTTGCAAGATTGGTGTTGATGGTCCTGGCAAGCGCCGTACCCCCTGTCATGCTCGATACCCATATCGGCACCCTGAGGGTCTTCCCCAAAAATGTAAAAGGCGGTATCTCCCCCTGGCGGTGAGAGCCTGTCATAGGTTCATAATCAAACCTGCGGTCTATCTCTGCACCGGCTGCCTGAGAAGAAAATGCTAACTCAATATGGTCGTTTTTCCTGGCTTCCATTAAACATAAAAAGCCAGCAAAGTTAATTTAAATCAGTCTAAATAAAACAATAATTTAAAAATTACTGTGGATGTGATCCTCATCAGATCAATCGGGGTCCCTTCAGCTCAAATGCAGATGGATTGATACGCGCGTCTCAGCCTGAATGTGTTTGCCTGAACTCCAGTACGGACTGCCCGGCGCCGGTTTTGAAAAATTTACTGAAATGGGAAGGGTCGTCAAAGCCCAGGTCAAATGCTATTTCCTTGCTGCTTTTTGCTGTGAAGACCGCCGTTCTTTTTGCTTCAAGGAGGATACGGTGTTGTATGAATTCCTTGGCGGAGGTGCCAACATTCAATTTGATCACTTCATTCAGATAATTAGGGCTGACGTTCATGGCTCCTGCGTAATCCTTTACCTGGTGCCACCGGCTGAACCTGGTTTCCACGAGGTTTTTGAACCTCCTGACCATCGCTTTTCCAACTTCAATATCCTGGGTATTGGTATTTGGGAAAAGGCTGCAATGCGAATTGCATTCAATCAGGAAGAGTTTCAGGTATGCTCCCAGGGTTTCCAGTTTCATCTCCTGGTCCGAGGCATAGGCATCCTTAATATGGCTGGCAAACTGCAGGAGGTTCTCCAACCTGGGTCCCGAAAATGGCAAGGCAGGAGTTTCACTGCTGTCGCGGAAAAGCCTGAGATTGGAAATAAAATCTTCGCGTATGCTGTTCTTCATCAGGAACTCAGGCGTGAACAGGATAACCAGTCCCGTGGTTTCAGGGCCTGAAATGATTTGGTGGACCTGGTTCGGGCTAACAAAAAAGATATGATGCGGCAGTATAGGGTATTCATTGAAATCAACCACATGCCTTCCCGAACCGCTGAACGGCCAGATGACCGAATAATAATGATGACGGTGAGGATCATCGGCTATCCCCTGCTGGCGGTCGGCAATCTCTTCCATAGTCCTCAGAACAAAAGATGCCGGAATCCCGTTATCAAGCAACTCGAGGCTGTAAATTTTTTTCTGCATTATTTTTCCGAATGAAGGAGATCAGTTGCTTTGCACCTCACCGCCTGCTAATGTTTCACATCCAAAGTATCAATGGCGAATTTTACAGGAACGACCAGGCTTGATTCAATCGGTTTGCCATCAGTTTCGGCAGGTTTCCATTTCGGCATGAGTTTTATCACCCTCACCGCCTCTTCATCGCAACCTGCTCCTATCCCCCTCATTGCAGAAACATTATCCACGGAGCCGTCCTCTTTAACAGTGAATCCTACGTACACCTTACCCTGGAGTTTTAACTTGAGCGCCTTGGGCGGATATTTCAGGTTCCTGTGAATGAACTGGAATATAGCCGGATTTCCACCGGGGAATTCAGGCTGCCTGTCAATTTTCTTAAGTGTATAATCCTCCTCTTTCACAGGGTTGCCCTGGACTGGTTTTTGATGCCTTGGCGGAGACAGTACTGCAGGTCCTGCCTGTGATTCGTAAGAATTATACTGGGCACGACATGGCATACCGGTGACGATCCCTGCAAACATCAGTAACCCCAGAATCAGGGCTTGCATTGTCGTGTTCATTGACCTTCCCTGTCCCATATATGAAACATAAATTCCCATCAGCACAAACATATAATAAATTTCAGGGACCGGCAATATTTTTCAAGGATTTGTTTATTACCGCGGATTTCCTCAAATTTGACAAGGCAAAATCCCCGGGGTATGAAATTTTCGCTCAAAAAGATGTTCCGTGAAAATATCAAATGGAATATTGTTTTTCTTGCACTGGTTATTTTTACAGTGTTTTTCATCCCGGTTTTTTCAGTCACTCTTGAGAAAATCCTCTATGACCTGTCGTTCACTCTTATATTTTTTCTCGGATACATCACTTCCAACAGGAGACACCCTGTGTTTCTTCCATTATCGATCTGCGCCCTGATCCTGATCTGGGTTTCAGCAGTCTTTAAAATGCCAGTTTTATTTGCATTTTCTATTTCAATGAACATCCTGTTTTTCGTGATGGTTACCTGGTCACTGATAAGACATCTCATTGAATCAAAATCTGTCACTATACGCCTGATATTTGATGCCATAATCATTTATCTCCTGATCGGGCTGATCTTTGCAATGATTGTAAGCCTGGTCGACAAATTTGATCCCGGGGCCTTCCGTTATCCCGTTGCAGGAGGGAGCGCTCCCGTGTTTCATCTTAATGATTTTATTTATTTTACGTTTACCACCTTATCCACCACGGGTTATGGTGATATCATCCCCCTGAAACCTTATACCCGCTCCCTTTCCATCCTGATTGCCATTACAGGCCAGATGTATATCGCAATAATAATTTCCATGCTGGTGGGCAAGTATGCCGCCTCAGCCCGGGAAGACAGGAAGGATGAATAAGGTAATACTGAAGAAAAATCCTTTTTTTCGTTTATGGCTTCAGCCCGGCTTCAAGCCAGTCTTTTACAAACTCAACCCAGATGTCAAGCTTGTCGAAAAGCTGCTCAGTAGGCGGATAAGGTATGATCACGTTCGGACTGATCCCGATATTATCGATTGGATTATCGGGAAGCCGGCGGGAACGGGTCATAGGATACCTCATATAGTATTTTCCTGAAGGCAGGTCAATAGGGACAGAATTGGAATAATCAAGCACTCCTGCCGTATTCTGATTACCGAATAAGGTGACTTTCTTACTTGTTTTTGCAGCCAGGAGAAACTGCTCGGCTGAAGATCCGTTGCCTTCATTGATGATGATGCCGACCTGCCGGGGATTCCGGTAGACAGTATCTTCTTTTACAATTTTATCTTTACCCATCATCGGATGGACCACATACCCCCCGGGATTCTTTTTCATTTCATCCAGCAAAACCTTTGTCCATTTTATGTCCTCAGAGCTTTGGCCCTGGACGGGATTTTTCAGTGCATCTTCATACAATTTAATATTATCCTCACAGGCATACCATTCGACCCCTTTACTAAAATAAGGATCGGTATAGATCAGGCTGAAAAGCAACTGCCATTCATCGTCCTGCCCGCCCCCGTTGTTCCTCAGGTCAATGACCAGGTTGGGCCTCGTCATTATATCCTGCCAGTGATCCCTGATCACTTTTTCAATCTTATCTTTAAACCCGTCGAAGCCGTTAGCCCTGATAAAGAAGGTGCTGTCGCTCAGGATCCCAAAGGTGAAAAAGGTGTTGCGTCCGTTAGGGTGAAGCGGTATATAGGACTTCATAAGGGCCAGGTCGTTCCTTGGCGAAGCCGATTTCCTGACCAGGAAACTCTGGTCGTGTATCTCAAGCACATGCCTGTTCACATGCAGGCTGGCCATGGTTTTCCTGACCCTCGCCCCTTTCCAGGTAGTATGCAGTTTTACTTTGAAGAGGGTATCGCCTGCCGGCGGATTGCTAAGCCCGTCTGTTCCTGCTGCTCCCGTCGGTGCGAATTCAAACATCACCTGCCCGGGCTTCCATCCACGGTAACTCACCGAAATACCAAGGTAATTCCGAGTTGCAGTATCCCTTATAACAGCCATCTCTCCCCAGCCCGAAATCCATAGCCCTTCAGGGGTCCGCGATCCGGCAGTCCTCCTGAAAAGCTCAATGGTATCGACGGAAATATTCCTGCCGTAACTGGAAGTGTCTTCCTCCACCCAATCCTTGTCAGGTCCCGGGTTCACGCGAACCTTGAGATGATGGTCAGTGAAAAATCCGCAGTACTCATCCAGGTATAGCCAGCATGAATCTGGATACTTTTCAATCTTTTTCCGGAGGTCCTGCTCCAGGCGGGCAAGCTCCGTCACCTTATCCCCCCTGATCTTGACATCATAACCGGGGTAATCTGCCCTGATCTTTTTGACCACAAAATCGAAATCGGTAAGACATGACGATTGCTGTGAAACAGCAACGCTCCCGCCGAGCAGCAGGACGAACAATGGAAGAAATGATTTTTTTAACATGGCATGAAGTTCTTACACAAAAATAATAATTTAATATCTTTACTTAAATTTTATTCATGCCGGTTCGCAAACATCCTGCATCCTGCATCCCGAATCCTAAAGCCTCCCAATTCCCAAACCCATGTCACGCCGCAAAAAAATTCTCTCGTTCATAGTGATACCGGCCCTGGTCATCATGGTATCATTAGCCATCATCCAGGTCTTCCATAAAAAAACTTCAGGACCCCTGGTTCACGTCAATCCTGCCTTCAGGCAGTATGTACAGGCATTCACCTCAGGGCTGGTACCCTCCCATTCCACGATAAAGATCAGGATGAATGATGAGTTTGTCGATTCCTCTTCCATGAACATCCCTGTAAAAGAAGACCTGCTGAGGATCAGCCCATCGGTCAAAGGGACCACCTTCTGGAGCGACAGCCGTACCATTGAATTCAGGCCCGACGAGCCCCTGCCCCATGATATGGTCTATACAGTGGAGTTCTGCCTGTCAAAACTTCTCACAGTACCCTCCACTCTTAAAACCATGGTATTCCAGTTCAGGACCATCCGCCAGGATTTTGATGTGGGCATCGACAATCATAAAGCAATCTCGGAATCGGACCTGACTAAAGAAGTCCTTGCCGGAACAATTTTTACAGCCGATGTGGCGGATGACAAACAGGTGGAACTGATGCTCACCGCGAACCAGGACGGGAATTCGCTGCCTGTTACCTGGCAGCATGATTCAAAGAACAACAAGCATTTTTTCCAGCTTGGCTCCATTGTAAGGGACGACAGGGTATCGACAGTGAATCTTAACTTAAACGGGAGCCCCATAGGGTCATCCTCAAATAAGGAATTTACTGAAGAGATACCGGCCCTGGGCGATTTCAGGTTTATTGAGATCAGGAATATTGCATCGGGAGATCCCTACTTCGTGCTTCGGTTTACCGACCCTCTCAAACATGACCAGAACCTCGAGGGCCTTGTCCATATCGGGAAATACACCAACCTCAGGGTCACCTCCCAGGATAATGAACTCATCGTATACCCTCCTGCACAGCTTGAAGGCAGCCCTATGATTACCGTTGAACCCTGGCTCAGGAACTGCCAGGGGAAAGAACTGGGCCGGCGAATGGTTCAGAAAATTTCCCCCGAGGAGAACAAACCCATGGCCAGGTTCGTTGGCAACGGCGTGATCATGCCTTCATCCAACGGGATGCTGCTCCCCTTTGAAGCGGTCAACCTGAAAGCGGTTGAAATTAAAGTCATCCGCGTATATGAAAATAATATACTGCAGTTCCTGCAGGTAAATGAGCTTGGGTCAGCCGACGACCTTTCAAGAGTTGGAAGGGTGGTGCTGAAGAAAACAGTGCCACTTAACGGGGCAGCGGACTATGGGCGATGGAACAGGTATTCCATTGACCTTTCAACCCTGATGAAAGCCGAACCCGGGGCGATCTATTCGGTTAGCCTCAGTTTTAAAAAGCAGTATTCGACTTACCCCTGCACTGAAGAAGTGAGCCGGAATCTTCAGGATATGGTTGTCATCCAGAACCACGAACGCGAGAATGAACCCAACAAATGGGGATATTACAGTTACTATGAGGATGAGGAAAATGATAACGGTGGATGGAATAACTACCAGTGGAACGAACGCGACAACCCCTGCAAGGCTTCCTATTATTTCAACCGCAGGGTTACGCGCAATGTTTTCGCATCGAACCTTGGAATGATAGCCAAGGGAGGCGCAGAAAATGAATTTATTGTCTTCGTCACTGACCTTATCACTTCAAAACCATTATCGGGAGTAAAAGTCGAATTCTACAACTACCAGCAGCAGATCTTAGGTAATGCCAGTACCGACGGGGATGGGATGGCGACAGCCAAACTTGCATCCAAACCTTTCTTTGCAGTGGCA
Organism: Bacteroidota bacterium; assembly: GCA_037141915.1. Lineage (GTDB taxonomy): Bacteria > Bacteroidota > Bacteroidia > Bacteroidales > FEN-979 > CAIRDP01. Next base: position 52,888 of record JBAXBP010000002.1, read on the forward strand.
ATGAAAGACAAGGAGAAGGCTTACCTGAAGCTCGCCGAAGGCAACTCCCTTTCTCTTTCCATGTTCGATATAGGAGGAGAGCCGGTTCAGAAAGGCATTAAAGGATTCATTTACGGCGAAAGGGCTGTGTGGAGGCCTGGTGATTCTATTTACCTGACCTTCATCCTGGAGGACAAAAGCAAGAAACTTCCTTTAAACTACCCTGTGAATATGGCTATGTACAACCCGGCAGGTCAGATGGTTATCCGTCTTGTACTCAATTCTTCAGTGAATGGATTCTATGCATTCAAAACAGCAACCCAGCCTTCCTCGCCGACAGGGAACTGGCTCGCGAAAGTGAAAGTTGGAGGTGTGGAATTTCAGAAGACAGTGAAAATTGAGACTGTCAAACCCAACCGCCTTAAGATACGGCTGGATTTCAGCAAAGCATACCTTGCAAAAAACAGGATACCCCCGGCACAGCTTGAAGCAAGCTGGCTTACGGGGGCAACCGCCAGGGGGCTTAAAGCGGAAGTCAACCTCACCCTCACAAAATCGGTCACCGCATTTAAACAGTTCCCGGCCTATACCTTCGACAATCCTTCGGCAGGCTTTGCCGCAGAGAATATCAGCGTTTTCGAAGGAAAGCTCAATAATGAAGGCCAGGCGGTGATAACACCTGTGATCCATGTCACCAACGTCGCCCCGGGGGTGCTTAATGCAGCTTTCGAGACCAAGGTTTTTGAAGAAGGAGGCGACTTTTCCATAGACCGTTTTACCATACCTTATTATCCCTACGTTTCCTTCGCAGGCCTAAAGGTTCCGCTTCCTTCGCAGAATGACAGGGTTTTATATACAGACAAGTCTTACGATATCGACCTGGTGAATGTTGATCCCGAAGGGAATGTTGTTCCTTCGAACAGGCTGAAAGTTGAAGTGTTCAAACTGGAATGGAGATGGTGGTGGGATGATTCGGAAAGAAGTTCAGCCGACTTTGTATCCACATCCCATCTCAGGCCGGTGGATTCAGCAACTGTCAGGACTTCAGGAGGAAAAGGCGTTTACAAGTTCAGGATTGATTATGATGAGTGGGGAAGATACCTCATAAGGGTTACCGACAGGATGTCGGGTCATATTGCAGGGAAGATAGTGTATGCCGACTGGCCCGGTTATTTCAGGATGCCCGGGGGTGAAAAACAGGCGGCTTCCATGATCACCCTCACCACTGACAAATCGAAATACTCAGTTGGTGAAACAGTCAAAATAAGCCTCCCTACCTCCCCCGACGGACGAGCTTTGCTGACCATTGAAAACGGGTCTGAGGTGCTGAAGTCATTCTGGACACCTACCAGCAAGGGAAGTACGGATATCAGTTTCAAGGTGACTGCTGATATGGCGCCCAACTGTTACGCATTTGTCACCCTGATCCAGCCTCATGCACAAAGCAAGAATGACCTTCCGATACGATTGTATGGCGTTGTTCCAGTGTTCGTGGAAGATAAGCAGACTCACCTGAAACCTGTCATAAGTGTAAAAGGCAAACTGGTCCCCGGGGAACCGGCTTCTATAACTGTGAGTGAAGCCGGCGGCAGGCCCATGTCCTATACCCTTGCCGTGGTGGATGAAGGCCTGCTTGACCTGACCCGCTTCAAAACCCCTGATCCATGGAGTGTTTTCTACGCCAGGGAGTCCCTTGGAATCAAAACCTGGGACCTGTTCGACCAGGTGATGGGTGCTTTCAGCGGAGACTTGCAGAGGATACTGAGTATTGGCGGTGACCTTGAACTCCACCGGGGAGGACTTAAAGCCAACCGTTTTAAACCGATGGTGAAGTTCTTCGGCCCCTTTGAACTCAGGAAAGGCGAAACCCGCACTACCACCTTTAAAATGCCTGAATATATCGGATCGGTGAGAGTGATGGTGGTTGCGGCATATGACGGGGCCTATGGTTCCGCAGAGCAGGCTGTGCCTGTGAAAAAGCCACTGATGGTGCAGGGAACTCTTCCCAGGGTGCTTGGACCGGGAGAAACAGTGAAGCTCCCGGTAAGCGTGTTCGCCATGGAAAAGAATATGAAGAATGTTAAAGTCACCATTGATGTGAATGAGTTCTTCCAGGTTAATGGCCTGAACAGCCGGGAACTGACCTTCAGCGGAATCGGTGACCAGCTTGTCAATTTTGATCTGAAAGCTGGCCTGATGACAGGTATCGCGAAGGTCAGGATCACAGCAGTGAGCGGGAAAGAAAGGGCCGAAAACAAAATAGAGATCGACATCAGGAATCCCAATCTTCCGGTGACGGATGTGTTTGAAAAGAGCATCCCGCCGGGTGGAAACTGGAGCCAGGATTTCGTCCCGCGGGGCATACAGGGCACCAATTCAGGCTCCCTTGAACTTTCATCAATGCCTCCGCTGGACCTTGAGAAATGGCTGTCGTACCTGATCCATTATCCTTATGGGTGCGTGGAACAGACCACTTCCTCGGCTTTTCCCCAGCTTTACCTGAAAGATATGGTGGAACTCAGTGCTGAGGCCAAAACCCGGACCGAGCAGAACATCAAATCGGCCATGCAGATGCTGAGGTCGTTCCAGTTATCGAACGGAGGGCTAACTTACTGGCCTGGCTCGGCATATACCGATGACTGGGCAACCTGCTATGCCGGGCACTTTATGCTCGAAGCCGAGAAAAAAGGCTTTACTGTTCCTCCGAATTTCCTGGCGGCATGGAAAGTATACCAGAGGGAAAAAGCTGTTTCCTGGACATACAATTCCAGCTTTTTCAACAGTGACCTGGTTCAGGCATACCGATTGTATACCCTTGCCCTGGCAAGGGTACCCGAGATGGGAGCCATGAGCAAGCTTATTGAGAAAAAGGATCTTTCACTCACTGCAAAGTGGAGGCTGGCGGGAGCCTATATCCTGGCCGGGAAACCGGAGGTTGCCCAGCATCTTACCAACGGTATTGGAACAGCCGTCGAGACATACAGCGAACTTTCAGAAACATTCGGCAGCGGCCTGCGCGACAGGGCCATGATACTTGAGGTCCTCAACCTTCTGAATATGAAGACCAAAGCAGCCCCTCTGGCCAGGGATATTGCTGCAGAACTATGCAGCTCGGGCTGGCTCAGCACCCAAACCAGCGCTTATTGCCTGATCGCACTCAGCGGCTTCTATCCCCAGCAGGGAGGCAGCGGACTTAACGCTTCCTATAGTATTGACCAGGGTGAAAATGGGGTTGTCAAAACCGACCGTTCGCTGTCGGTCAGCAGCATTGATCCTAAACCCGGGCGCAAACAAACCCTGAAGGTGGTCAATAATGGGAAGAATCTGCTTTACGCAAGGTTGCTCCTTCGTGGAATACCGGCCAACGGGGATTCGTCATCCGCCAGCAACAACCTTAAGATTTCGGTATCATATCGGGGCCTTAAGAAGGAACCCGTAGCCGTGAACAGAATTGCCCAGGGCGAAAGCTTCATTGCAGAAGTCAGAGTCACCAATCCCGGTCTGAGGGGTGCATACAGGAATCTGGCACTGAACCAGGTGTTTCCTTCGGGCTGGGAGATTATGAACGCAAGGATGAGTGAGATGGCCCAGTCCCTGACAAAGACTTCCGATTTTACTTACCAGGATGTGCGTGACGATAGGGTTCTGACGTATTTCGACCTGGCTGCCGGGGAAAGCAAGGTGTTCAGGGTCATGCTGATAGCTGCTTACCAGGGCAGGTTCTACCTCCCTCCTGTTCAGTGTGAAGCCATGTACGACCATTCGATCAATGCCCGGGCCGCCGGCTGCTGGGTAAGCGTGGGGAATTGAAATGGCTGAGCGACGGAAGTTGCGTCTGAATCTCAACCGGCGCTGGTACTATTGGTTTGCTGCAGTATTGCTGGTTTATATCATGCTGCTGATAGCCTGGCCCCGGCATTTGTTTCGCGACCCGTCATCAACCGTCGTATATGACAATGAAATGAGGCTCCTCGGGGCCAGGATCTCTCCCGACCAGCAATGGAGGTTCCCCGAGAGTTCAGGTGTGCCTTTGAAGTTCAGCAAAGCCATCATCTGTTATGAGGACCAGTGGTTCCGTTTCCATCCGGGGTTCAACCTCGTGGCAATGATCAGGGCGGTTGCCCTCAATATAAGGCATCATAAGATTGTCAGCGGAGGAAGCACCATCAGCATGCAGGTGATCCGCCTGGAGAGGAAAAACAGGGAGAGAACCTATACTGAAAAGGCTATTGAGGTAAGCCTTGCTTTGTTAATGGAACTTACCTCTTCAAAACAGGAGATTCTCAGGCTTTATGCTTCCCATGCTCCTTTCGGAGGCAATGTGATAGGAATTGAAGCGGCAGCGTGGAGGTATTTCGGTATTAATGCCGACCAGCTTTCATGGGCCCAGGCAGCAACCCTGGCCGTGCTGCCGAACAGTCCGGGCCTTATCTATCCGGGGAGGAACCCCCGCAACCTGCTGGCCAAACGTAACCGCCTTCTCGATCGTTTGTGGTACCAGGGGAAGATAGACCTTGCCACCTGCGAACTCGCAAAGTGTGAACCTTTGCCGGGTAAACCTTATCCGTTGCCCCGGCTTGCCCCTCACCTGCTCGACCGCATTGCAATGGAAGGTTACAGGGGTGAAAAGGTGCAAACTACCATTAACGGGATGCTCCAGGAAAGGGTGAACAACATCCTTGAGCTTCACGGGATACAACTTGCAGCCAACGAGATCCATAATGCTGCAGCCATTGTACTGGAAGTGAAGACAGGGAGAGTACTGGCATATATAGGAAACCTCAGGCGAAGCGGAAAGACCGATCACGGCAATGATGTGGATGTGATCATTTCCCCGCGAAGTACCGGCAGCATTATGAAACCCTTTCTTTACGCTGCAATGCTTAACGATGCGCTTATCCTTCCCAATACCCTGGTTCCGGATATACCTGTACAGATTGGCGGTTTCATTCCCGAAAATTACAACCTCACTTACGACGGGGCCGTACCTGCGAAACGGGCTCTTTCAAGGTCCCTGAACATCCCTGCTGTAAAGATGCTTCAGACTTTCGGGTATACCCCGTTTTACAACCTTCTGAAAAATATCGGGATGGGCACCCTCACCAAACCATCCGATCATTACGGACTGGCAATCATCCTGGGAGGGGCTGAAGCGAAACTCTGGGACCTTACCGGGATGTATGCTTCAATGGCCCGCAGCCTGGAGCATTATACCCATGG
>JBAXBP010000003.1:0-52937 GCA_037141915.1 Bacteroidota bacterium
GTTTTTCCTGGGTCATATCCATGGCCACCCCAATATATCCCGCAATGGAACCGGAACTATCCCTTATTGTCGAAATCGTTAGTTTAACCGGAAACCTGCTGCCGTCTTTCCGTATATAGGTCCATTCCCTGGTAGCAGATTCGAGCATATGGGTGATGGTCGAAAATACTTTGAAATCAGGCGTGATATTATCTCCTGTAACAACCGAAAGTTCAGCTGCCTGACTGGCGAGGTCATCCGGATCGTGAAAAACCACCGGTGCGATCTTTCCAATTACCTCATCCGCAGTATAGCCAAGCATTTTTTCCGCCGCAGCATTGAATGTACTGATTGTTCCGTTTGGCAATGTTGAGATGATGGCCAGTCCTGCATTATTAAGTATGGCCTGCTGCAGGCCCGAAAGTTGCATAATCTCGCGGGTCCTTTCCTCTACCTGCTTTTCAAGTCCTGAGGTATAGGCCTGCAGTTTGATATTAAGTTCCCGTTTGTGGAGGTTAAGGGATATTTGGGAGGCAATATCTTCGGCGATCTGCAGGTGCTCGGGAATAAAACTGTCGGGTTCAACGGCAAGAAGGATGAACAATCCGACAACTTTTTTGTGATCCGAAAGCGGAGTACTTATAACCGAATGATATCCCTTTTCCAGCATCATTTGTTCAACCGGACTTTTTACAGTTTCTGGGGAAACTGTGCTGAAATCGTTTTTCCCTTTCTCAAACATGGAAATATCAAACAGGTTCAAAGGGAATCTCCGGTTCATATTACTGCTAAATATGCCATTCAGCATCCGTGATTCAAATACAGCCTCATCTTTGTCAAAATCGAAAGTGATCAGCAGGATTTCCTGGCAGGGTATCAGGCCTGTGATACTTTTCATGGCTATCTCATCTACAGCACTTTCAAAAAGGTCTGACTGCATAATCGCACGATCGACCCTGCGCAGAATTTCAAGCCTCTCATTTGCCCGGTTGATCTTTGAGAGAGTGGACTTTAATCCTGTCACATCCTCGAAAGTTGTGAAGACCTGGAAAGGAGTTGTTTCGCCAGGCCTGAACAATGGTTCAGCGCTTACATTGATCCAGTTATACTGTTCTGTTGATGGATTGAAAACCCCTATAACAGCGAAATCCTGCTTTCCGGTTTTCAGGCTAATCATCGCAGGGTGCGTGTCTCCGGGGAAAGGAGATCCGTCTTCATGAATTGCATGCCAGCGTGGATCGATCGAAGCTCGTCCTTTCATCTGGTCTATTCTCAGTCCGAGTATCCTTTCGGCAGCCGGGTTCGCCTGGAATATGTTTCCATCGGCATCCTGGTATACCACGCCCTGGGCCATGGCAGTAAAAAGAGTTCTGTATTGTTCTTCGCTTTCTTTAAGTAATTGTTCCGACGCTTTCTTCTCCTCCTCGGTTTTCAGGCGCTCGGTAATATCCCTTACCAGGTTTACCATTCCACGCTGGTTCTCGAAACGGAACAAACTGGCATGGATCTCAACCGGGATAATGTTACCGTTTTTGGCACGGTAGGAACTTTCATAAATGACAGATTCCCCTGCTGCCAGTTTTTTGTGAAAATCACGCAACTCATCATCCTCAACCGTTCCCCCGATATCCTTGATCGACATTTCCAGGATTTCATCGCGGGTATAGCCAAGCATCCTGCAGGCAAAGTCATTGACTTCAATAAAATCGCCGAAGGTTCCGTCGCCACGCAACACGTTTACAAGCAAGCCGTCTTTAATGGCTTTATACAGATCAGAGTATTGCACCTTTGGCAATGAACCAATACCATGAATCTCTTTTGCCAGCCTCAGTAACCTGAAAACTATCATCACGGCAGCTATCTCGGTATTTTGAACCTGGTTGATAACATTTGCCTCAAGCCAGAGCCAGTTTTCCTGCAGGTGTTTGCCGCGTACATGACAGACCTCTGTGGATTCGGGTTCCAAACCAACCCTGTCAATAGATTTCCTGATCAGAGGTATATCCTGGGGGTGAATGAAAAAATCAAAGCCCTTGCCGGTTAATTCCGCGGGTGAATATCCCATTAAAACTGTAACCGAGGATGAAACCGAAAGCATCTCCCCCGATCCACTCAGTGTTATGATAAATTCAGCGTTATGCCTGGCCCACCAAAGCAGTTCCGGGTTTTGCAAATTACTGTAAAGCCCCTGCAGTGTCCTGTTTTCTTTCTTGAGGTTTTCGATTTCCTCCAACAGGGATGCTCTGCTTTGTCTCATAACCTATCTTGTATATAACAGAGGAGGTAAAATATCATAATGTAAATATAGGTATTGGCATTATATCGTATTGTAGGATAATCAATAATTAATATGTAGTTGCTTCCACCTGTTTTATTGTAGTTGTTTAACCTACATCAAATTATTATAATCCTCATTATGCAGCTTTTACATTTATGCTTATGTTAAGCCTAATGAACAATCTGCTGGTTCGTGAAACGGGATTTCAAAAACCCTTATGTCTACATTCGGGAAAAAATATTAATATTACCTGTGAAATAATCCTGTCATTGATTCCGCCACATAAAGTAATTTCTGGCCGTATGAGACCCTTGCTTTCCAGGTATGAAGCCTTGTTTGATCTCGCCCCGGTAGGATACATTATCCTGAATGCGAATTATATTATCCTGGATGTAAATCCTTTTTGTGCCCGATTGCTTGGCGCAGATCAAAAACTGATCATCGGACAGATTTTTCGCAGGTTTGTTTCCGATGAATCCTGGCCCGTGTTTTCTGCCGGACTTATTACTAACACTCCCCTATCAGAGAACAAGGAGTTTGAACTTACCCTGAAAACGGCAGACGGGGCCTTGCTTTCTGCACAGGCTAATGTTTTAAGTCTCGTCTATCCGGACGAATATCTCATTTCAATCCTTGACATGACCTACCGCAGGCAAACCGATGACCGCATGCAGGGGCTGACCCAGAAGTTGCGTGATCTCTCGGCTCATATTGAAGCGGGTATGGAGCAGGAAAAAAAGCGCATCGCGCGCGAGATCCACGACGGGCTTGGATCATCCCTTTCAGCCCTGAAGATGGAACTGTCGTTGCTACGCCGGCGGCTTGAACCCGGTAATCCTGACCCTGAAATTGAGAAGCAAATCCGTTCCATGTCGGCGCTGGTTGAAGGAACAGTTGACCTGGTTCGAAAGCTTGCAACCGAATTGCGCCCGGAGGTACTTGACGAGTTGGGGCTTATTGCAACCCTGCGCTGGTATACCAGGGATTTCGGGGAACGTGCGGGTTTTACCACAGGGTTCACGGTATATCCTAAAGACTTCAAACTCGATCCGGCTCTTTCCACGGCTATTTTCAGGATATTCCAGGAGATCATGAATAACGTAGCCAAGCATTCAGCTGCCGGCAGGGTTACGGTTTTCCTGCGCAAGCAACAGCATCAGTTCCTCATGCGGGTGCGGGATGACGGGATCGGCATCCGTGAAGAAGAACTGAATCATAAACGCTCATTCGGGATCATCGGGATGCAGGAAAGAGTGAAACTTCTGAAAGGCCAGATGAAAATTACAGGGATCAAAGGGAAAGGAACAACCGTTTTGCTTGAGATACCCATTCAAACTAATCCATAATCATTAATATTATGATTGAGATACTGATTGTCGATGACCATGCAATTGTGCGTGAAGGTTTACAAGCCATCCTGAAGCTTGAAGAAGGAATATCGGTAGTGGGGATGGCAAAGAATGCGGCAGAAGCCCTCAAGGTTGTTACTTCGCACAAGGTTGATGTGATTATCCTGGATATCTCACTGCCCGGCCGCAATGGTCTTGAGATCATAAAAGAAGTGAAAAAGGTGCAGCCGAATGTGAGGATAATCATGCTCAGCGTTTATCCCGAGGACAGGTGTGCGATCCGTGCTTTTAAAGCAGGGGCTTCGGGCTACCTCACCAAGGAGATGGCGCCGGAGATGATTGTAGAAGCGATCCGCAAAGTCAGTTCCGGGGGTAAATACATTACACCGGCCATAGCCGAAAAACTTGCCGATGAACTGAATGAGCTGAACGATAAAACACCGCATGAAAGGCTTTCCGACCGTGAGTTTGACGTGATGTGCATGGTAGGATCGGGGAAATCGCTCATCGAAATAGCCGAAAAGCTCGGCATCAGCGACCGCACCGTCAGCACCTACCGTACCCGCATCCTCAAAAAGATGAACCTGAAAAACAATTCAGAGATTATTCATTACGTGATTGACAACGGGCTTATTTAATCCTTAAAATCATGAAACCATTTCAGAAATTATTCCTGTTTTTTCTGCTGATGATGCCTGAAGGCGCATTGTTAAACCGAGGATGAACAAACCAGCGACAACGGCAAATGCACCACGAATACCGATCCATCATCGGGACTACTGCTAAAAGTAATGCCCCCTCCGTGAAGTTTTACCGATTCCATCGCAATATTCAGTCCCAAACCATTTCCTTCAATTCCTGAAGTGTTGCCTGCCCTGAAATAAGGCCTGAAAAGCTGTTCCTGGTCCTTCAGCGGGATTCCGATTCCATGATCCCGTACACTCAGTAATATGGATTCAGCATCCTGGTATAATCTCACAACCACCGCCTGGCCGCCTTTGGAATATTTAACAGCGTTTGAGACCAGGTTGTCAACTACCTGGTGGATCAGGCGGATGTCAAGTGACATGGTGAGTTCTTTAAACTCATTCCTGAATTGTATTTTATTTACAAGCCAGGGATCTGCATTGAAATTATTAATGGTGGTGTTGCAAAATTCAGGCATATCAATGTTTTCCTGAACAACCGGCACCTTTCCTTCCTGAATTTTCGAGACCTGAAATACCGAATCGACAACTTTGGCCAGGTGCAATGATTGTTCTTTGATATTTAAAACCTTCGCTGCAATTTGTTTCCTGTCAAGCTTATCCCAATATTCAGCCAGAGATTCGGCCGAGAACAGTATGGATGTGAGAGGTGTCCTGAATTCATGGGAAGTCATTGAGACAAACCGGGATTTAAGCTCGTTTAGTTCTTTTTCTTTCTGATAATTAAGCAGCAGGCTTTCTTCCAGCTGCTTTCTCTCGGTTATATCCCGCAGGGTTCCGTAGGTCCCGGTTACTTCATCATTTTCGTTCAAACCCAGCCTTGCAAATACTTCAACCCACTTAAACCCTCCGGATTTTGTGAGGTATCTTATTTCATGCCTGCAGTAATCTTTTTTCCTGTTAATCAGGGGGGCAAACAGCTCCATGTTTCTTTCCCTGTCTTCGGGATGAACATAGTTAACGAATAACAGGCCCAACGACTCGGCTACGCTGAACCCCGTGATCTCTTCCCATGATTTGTTCAGGAAGATCCACAGTCCCTCGGTATCGGTCTGAAAAATTATTTCCTTTACATTCTCAACAATGGACTTGTAAAGTGCTTCACTTCCCCTGAGGACTTCTTCAATCCGTTTACGCTCTTCTATCTGGCATTGCAAGTCATGGTTTGTTCGCGAAAGTTCGGATGTCCTTTCTGCAATTATAGCTTCAAGGTCCAGGTTGTGAATTTCCCGGTCATCCGACGGTGAGGCCGGGCCGTCCTTTTTGCTGTCTTTAGAATTTGTATTCATGCAATCTGTGGGTGAAAACATTAGCAAGTTACAACATTAAGTGAACACCGGACGTAGCGGCTGTGTCATTTATACAACTACGCAAATACTATCGCACACCCTTACATGATTTCTTCAAATGCAACTACATCTTGTTGTATTTCATTAGTTTAAATTTGGTGCGTTCATTTTACTAATTATAAAAGTTATGACAAAAGCAGAGATCGTATCGGAAATTTCAAAGAATACCGGGATCTTAAAACCCGCAGTTGAAGACATAGTGAACACCTTTATGTCGAGCGTGAAACAATCCATGATCAAAGGAGAAAATTGCTATTTCCGTGGTTTTGGCAGTTTTATCGTTAAAAAACGTGCACAGAAAACTGCAAGAAATTTATCCTTGAAAAAACCATTGGTACTCCCGGCTCACTTTACTCCTAAGTTCAAACCGGCCAGGGATTTTGCAAGCAATGTTAGTGCGAACGTAGCTGTCAGGAAAGGGTAAACACATGTTAGTGATTTTCGAAACGATTTTCATCCCTGTCGTTCTTCTTTTCCTTTTATTGTTCCTCCGTAATGTGCAGGTCAATAAATTCAGGAAGCGCCTTGAAAAAGGAAAGATCTGCACATTTTATATCGGTGAGATCAGATGGATGGGCGAGATCATCGATTTCTTAGAAGGAACGGTTAGTATCCGTTACTTTGACGGGGAACGTCAGGAAGTGACCGAGCGGTCTGTAGGAGAACTTTATCCCTGACCGGGTCTTATTCCTGAACCGACATTTCATTATACAATCCCGGTTCATACCAGGGGGCTGAATCCATACAGGGTTTCATTACCAGTATTCATCATCAAATATTTTTTTAACTTTGCACCCCCATTGGCCCCGTAGTTCAATGGATAGAATGGAAGTTTCCTAAACTTTAGATGCAGGTTCGATTCCTGCCGGGGCTACCAAAACCCACTGACTATCAGTGGGTTTTGCTTTTCCAGTATCTTATTCGGTGTCTTTATTGGAGAATCCGCACATATTGACCCCACCTATACGTTTTAACAATCAACCTGTTAAAAATTTAGGATTTTAGCCCTTGATTCACATTAAAAATTATTAATTTGGTGCTTTATTTCTTAATCCATTTAAATTTCAGACAAAAACAAAACCCAGGTAAGTTTAATAAATGGTAGTTTGAACTTAAAAACATCTGTCATGAAAAAATTTTTACTCATTTCCGGCATTCTGATATTTCTTTATGCCTGTTCTTCCGATGTAGCGACTTTTAGCCAGTTGCAGGATCGTAATGGCGTTTTTTACCTTGCTAACAAAGATAAACCCTTTACGGGGGAGGTAGTAGAATACAATAACGGCAAGGTCGCCATGCAAGGAAGAATTGATAAAGGTTTGCGTGAAGGCTTATGGGTCCATTATTACCCAAATGGACAAAAGAAAATGGAAGGGAACTTCAAAGAAGGAGTCAAAGATGGTACATGGACTTACTGGCAAGACAACGGTCAGCAACAAGCTGTTGAAACATATAAATATGGCAAGCTGCTTTCAAGTGAAGGAACCTTAGTTGATTCCGTTAAACCAGCTGCAACTCCTGCGCCGGCAGCAGTTCCCGCAGCAGTCCCGGAAAAGAAAGCTGCCGTGACACCAAAACCGGCAAAATCTCATGAAGCCCGTGCCCCGGAAGCAGTTGTGGAGAAAGCACCGGAACCAATACCCTGGACAAGATTGAAGGGCGGTTCAATAAAATTCCTTGACGGGGCTCCTTATACCGGGCCGGTGGTAGGTTATCATAAAAACGGGCTGAAGGACTTCGACGGATATTTAACCAACGGGAAAAAAAGCGGGAAGTGGACTTATTATGACAACAAGGGAAATCCCAAGGTTGATAAATACTATTAAACTTCTTTTATTTTTTTCACTATATCCCTGTTTATAAGTTCTCGCATAAAGCTGGTGCCCTTATAAAGCTTTGCTTTTACTTTGCAAAGTAATGACGCAATACTTTATCCCTGCGGCGGTTTTACTTTCGTTTCTTATCCTGGTGGTTCCCGGGAAAGTGCGTTACTATTATACCCTTACCCTTATCCTGTTTATAATTCTGGTGACATCAACCCCAGCTGCCATCCAGTTTTTTTCCCCATTTTTAGTTTCTGATTTCCGGCCGGGTTCAGAATTCACGACAAGCCTGACTTCAACAAACTGGATTTTCAAAGGCTACCTTGGCGAACTCAGGTTCACCATCGACGGTCTGAGTTCATTTTTTATACTTGTCACCAATTTCACGGTACTAACCGGGATCCTTTATTCCAGGGGATATCTCAAAGCCTATATCGGTATCAAGAACCCTGCCCAGTTCGCACTTCATAATTTCAGCTACATCTGGCTTCATTTTTCAATGCTTGCAGTGCTCACTTTGCGCGATGGGCTTTCATTCCTTATTGCCTGGGAACTGATGGCAGTGTCGTCTTTCATGCTGATACTGTTTGAAGCTGAAAAAAGGGCCACATTAAAAACCGCCGTCAATTACCTGGTACAGATGCATATCGGTTTTATGCTCCTGCTCTTTGCTTTCCTGATAACAGAATCAGGGACCGGGCAGATGTGCTTTGACTCCCTGCCTGCATATTTCTCAAACCACTCGAACATCGGGCTCTTCCTGCTGTTCTTTTCGGGCTTTGCTGTCAAGGCAGGATTCATGCCGTTCCACACCTGGCTTCCCGAAGCCCATCCTGCAGCGCCTTCCCACGTTTCGGGTGTAATGTCGGGAGTGATGATCAAAATGGGGATTTACGGGATCTTTCGTGTGCTCACCTCCATACACACCGAATGGTATACAATCGGCCTGGTCCTGCTGATCATTTCGGCTATGACAGGGATACTGGGAATTTTATTCTCAACTGTTCAGAAAGACCTGAAAAAAATCCTGGCTTATTCAACCATAGAAAATATAGGGATCATCGGCCTTGGGATCGGCCTTGGATGTATTGGCATGGCCCTGCACAACCCCGTTCTTGCTGTTCTTGGCTTCACAGGAAGCCTGCTGCATGTGCTCAACCATTCATTGTTTAAATCACTGCTTTTTTATGGGGCAGGATCGGTTTACAGGGCAACCCATACAAGGAACATTGAAGAACTGGGCGGGCTTGTTCATTCCCTTCCCCGCACTGCAGGTTTGTTCCTGTTCGGAGCTGTCGCAATCTGCGCACTCCCTCCCCTGAATGGTTTTATCTCGGAATTCCTTTTATATGCCGGCTTTATCAAAGGGCTTAGCGCTGGTAATGAATACCTTTCAATTTTGTTCCTGCTGATCATCATCACGCTTACGCTGATCGGTGGAATGGCTGTCTTCAGTTTCTCAAGGGCCTATGGGATCAGTTTCCTAGGAAGCCCCCGCAAGGAAATTCAGGTACATCCTGAAACAATTACCAATGATATGATTTTCCCCCAGATCCTGGTTGCTTTTATGATCCTGGGGATAGGCCTGATGCCGATGGCAGTAATTGCACCAATCGCAAGCCTGGTTGAAAACACCTTCCACCCCGGCCCCCTTCCTTCAAACCTGTTTTTTACAGAGGCCCTCAATAAGCTCAGCCTTTTCGGCCTCATCCTCATCAGCCTGGTAACAGTGATCCTCCTTCTCAGGATGCGCCTGCTTAAAAACCGCAGGCCCGAATACGGGCCCACCTGGGGATGCGGCTATACCGAAGGTACGGCCAGGCAGCAATATACAGGAGCTTCGTTTGCCGGCAACCTTTCGGAACTGGCCCAGCCTGTTCTTCAGAACCGCGAGGAATTCAGAGCCATTGCGGCCGAAGATATCTTTCCGAAGAAACGTTCACTGCATCTTCAGACTAACGATATTTTCGGTAAAGGCCTTGGAATACTCACCGATCTCTCATGGCTGGTCCTGAAAAAACTGGCGCGCCTGCAAACCGGGAACATCCGCCATTACATACTTTATGCCTTTATTTTCATTCTTCTGATTTTTGCACTTTTATACCTTAAACTCATATGACGGGAGCACTGCTGGCCATAGTATCTGCAATTTTCTTCCCGGGGATCATCCTCAGGGTGAAAAGCATTTCCGGCGGTCGTAAAGGTCCGGGGATACTGCAACCCTGGAAAAATATCTTCCTGCTGTTCAGGAAAAGCAGCGTTTTCAGCACAACAACCAGTTTTATTTTCAGGCTTGCTCCTGCAGTATATTTCGCCACTATCTGCTGCGCCCTGATGCTTCTGCCATTCCCGGGCATGCCGTCCGTCATGGGTTTTGAAGGAGATTTCATCCTCTTTGCCTACCTTCTCGCACTGGGCAAACTGCTGTTTATTCTTGGCGCACTGGATACCGGGAGCAGCTTCGAAGGCATGGGAGCCAACCGCGAAGCCCTTTACTCCATGCTCTCCGAACCGGCTTTCTTCATACTGTTTGGAACACTGGCACTGCTTTCGAACCACCTCTCAATGCATGACATTTTTTCACATTTCCAGTTTGCCGGAGAATTTTCACTCATCACCGGCGCTATCGCAATCTACCTGCTGGTGCAGATTGCAATGATAGAAAACAGCCGCATGCCCGTGGATGATCCTAAAACACATCTCGAACTTACCATGGTCCACGAGGTGATGATACTCGATTACAGCGGAGTCGACCTTGCCCTGATCCAGACCGGAACAAACCTGAAATTTGTGTTATACGGCGGACTGATCGCGAACTTCTTTATGCCGGCCAACAGTGAGTGGTTACAGGTTACTGCAGCCATTCACGGTTCACCATTCACGGTTCATGTGTTGGCAACCTTCCTGAATGTTTCTATCTTCCTGGCAGTCCAGGCTATATTCGCTGCTGCCATCGGGCTTATGGAATCATTCCGCGCAAGAAAGAAACTGGCTAAAAACCCACAGTTCATCGTGACCCTGAGTTCCATCGCCCTCATAGGATTCATACTTGTTTTGTTATTAACCCGCAACCTCATCCGCTGACATGACCCTGATGCTCATCATCGTTTTTGCGATCAGCCTGATCTACCTCAGTGTTACCGAGAGGTTCAGGATATATGCAGGGCTGGTAGGGCTGCAGGGACTTTTGCTTTTCGGCATCTCCTTCATGCAACTCGACCGAATCACCCTTGCAACGGTATTGTTTGTAGCTATAGAAACCCTGCTGTTCAAAGTGATCATCGTCCCTTACCTGCTGTTTACCGTGATAAGGAAAACCGGTGTCGCAAGGGTTCATGAGAAAGCGCTGCCTTCCTTTTATTCACTGCTGATGGTGACTCTCGGACTTCTGCTCAGCATCGTGGTCTCCTTTTCGATGAACACCACCCCCTATAACCTGATGTTCTTTATTGTTTCATTTTTTGCTGTGTACACAGGCCTGTTCATGATCATTTCGCACAGGAAAATTTTTTCGCACCTGGTGGGTTTTCTTGTAATTGAAAATGCAGTCCTTCTGCTCTCACTGGCAATAGGAAGCGAAATCCCTATGCTTATCAACCTGGGGATACTGCTGGATATCTTTGTAAGCGTGCTCATCCTGGGTATCTTCGTGATGCGCCTCAGGCAGCAGACTGATGATTTAACAATACTGAAAGACGATTGACAACCATGAATAATTATTTCGCTACTTCACTACTTCGCTACTTCGCTATTTAATATATGCTCAACGCCACCAACATATTTGTTGTCTTCTTCGCCACATCCCTGTTGCTGGGACTGCTGGTCGGCCTGATCCATTCCAAGTCCCTGGCAAGATCCCTGACTTCGTTTTATGTGGTCGTACATATAGCATTTACGGTATACTGCTGGAGTCACAGGGGTGAAACCGTTCTGGATTATTTTACATTTGACACACTGGGACTTTTACTCCAGTCGGTGCTTTCCATACTAACGGTAACCACGGTATTTCACGGGTTTATATACGTCCGTAACAATTCTCCAAGGACCTATGCCATTTATCATGCGGCATTGATAGCGCTGATCGCTTCGATGACAGGCGCATATTTCGCCAACGGGATGACCACAGTCTGGATATTCGTGGAAGCCACGACTCTTTCGGTTGCAGCCCTTATCTACCATGACCGAACGGCTATGGCTCTTGAAGCCACCTGGAAGTACGTCTTCGTATGTTCAGTGGGTATCGCCCTGGCATACATCGGAATTCTTTTCCTGGGCTTCACCGTTCGCGATGCCCGTTTGCTTCACCTTTCATTTTCATCCATCACCGAGATCGCAAAGCTTGCCAACCCTCTTTACCTGAAGATCGCTTTCGTATTTGTACTTGTAGGCTACAGCACCAAAATGGGGCTCTTCCCAATGCATACCGTGACTGTGGATGCGCATACAGTAGCCCCACCGCCTATCAGCGCATTCATCTCCACAACCCTGATGAACGTCGGCTTCCTGGCTATTTTCCGCATCTATGCCCTGTTTTCGGCAACCCCGATACTGCCGTTTATGAACCATGTGCTGCTTCTCTCGGGTTTCCTGTCCCTGCTGATCTCAGCCGGGTACATGCTCAAAGCCAAGCACAACAAACGAATGCTTGCATACTCCAGCCTCGAGAACATGGGTATCGTCGCAATAGCGCTCGGAATGGGTGGCATTGGATATTATGCTGCTATACTGCATATCATCCTGCATTCTTTTGCAAAAGCAGGGCTGTTTTACCAGATGGGCCAGTCGTACAAGATCATGGGGTCTTATAACCTGGATGAATCGGGCAATTACATGAACCTCTACCCGGCTGGAGCAACGGCCCTTTTGCTGGGCCTGGTCTGCATTACGGCCATCCCTCCTTCGGGGATGTTTATTTCGGAACTGCTCATGTTTAAAGCAATGGTCGCAAACGGCAATTACTTTTTTATGGCAGTTGCTGCAATACTTCTTTGCTTCGTGCTCTATGCCCTGCTCACAAGAGTCCTACATATTGTTTTTTCGCAACCAAGGACTCAAAGCCTGAAGCCGCCTGAAAAAGTAAACCCCTGGCAAACCGTTTCACAGTTCGTACTTTTCGGGATCGTGATCTTTATCTGCTTTACCCAGCCTGCATTTTTCAGGGACCTCATCAATGATATCATTCAAAATCTGCCAAGATGAGTGAAGAACGTGATAATCGTAATGACGTGATGGTCGTGATGAAATCCAATCCATTCATTGTTCAGATTAAAGATATTCCTGTCCTCGATTATCCTGAATTCAGGGATAAAGTAAATGATCTGATGGCGGATGAGGGATTCCACTGCGTTACCTATCACGCGGTCCCGCTGGGCGCAGCACTCAGGTTTTTCTGCTGCATCGCCTCCGACAACGAGCATACAATGATCCTGCTTTCGCATGTACAGAACTCCTCTCCCCTGCCGGTACTCGACTCACTTACTGCTTCCCATCCTTCATTTCATCTGTATGAACGAGAAATCAGTGAACAGTATGGAGTGATATTCACAGGGCATCCGTGGATGAAGCCGGTGCGCACTCACAGTTCGCGATTCACGGTTCACGGTTCACGGCTCACGGGCTCTTCCGTAGATGAATTTCCTTTTTATTCCATAGAGGGTGAAGGCATTCATGAGGTGGGTGTAGGCCCCATTCATGCAGGAGTCATTGAACCCGGGTATTTCCGTTTCAGCTGTAACGGGGAAAAGGTCCTGCATCTTGAAATACAACTGGGGTTCCAGCACAGGGGTATTGAGAAACGTTTCATTGAAAAGCAATCGGGAATACAGCGTGCAGTTCTCTCCGAAAGTATTGCAGGCGATTCCGCTGTCGGCCATTCCATTGCTCATGCCCAGCTTATGGAAGCCCTCTCGGGAAATGCATTTTCTCCTGCCCTGCAATGTGAACGTGTAATAGCCCTCGAACTGGAGAGGATTGCAGTTCACATCGGCGATTCCGCAGCCCTTTGCACCGACATCGCATACCAGTTCGGGCAGGTAGTGAATGAAGCCCTGCGTACCGTAGTGATCAACACAACCCAGTCGTGGTGCGGGAACCGTTTTGGGAAAGGCCTTGTAAGGATGGGGGGCAGCCATTATCCTTTAACAACAGGGTTAAGCAAGACCCTCCTGTCAAACCTGAAAGAGGTTGAAGAAAGATATGGGCAGATAACGCATGAAATGTTTACAAACCCCAGTGTACTCGGCCGTTTCGAGGGGATAGGAAAAGTAAGCGCACACCAGGCCGGTATGATAGGCGCTGTTGGCATGGCATCGAGAAGCAGCGGGGTGAAACGCGATATCCGCTGGTCGCATCCCTTCCAGGCTTTCAGCATTTATTCTTATGAACCGGTGACACTCCACCAGGGAGATGTGTGGGCAAGGGCAATGCTGAGGAAACTTGAAGTGGAGAAGTCAATTCTGCTTATCAGGAAAATCCTTGAAACGATGGGTCCTGAAGGAACAGCATCAGTACCGGTTTATGATCTTAAATTCCGGGCTTCAAGCTTTGCCTTGTCCCTGGCCGAGGGATGGAGGGGCGAGATAATGCAATCGGCAGTCACCGACGAAAAAGGGAACATCATCCATTATAAAGTCAAGGATCCTTCATTTCATAACTGGATGGCCCTGGCCCTGGCTGTTCGCAACCAGGAGATCTCGGATTTCCCGTTATGCAACAAAAGTTATAATCTTTCGTACTGCGGGTTTGATTTGTGAGAAAGGGAATATCGAATATTCAAATTAAATGGCACTTAGTATTATAAAAATTTTCCGCCGCCACGGCAGGCAGTACATCAAGGACCTTCGAAAAGCGGTTATTCCTGAAGGCTTTCGCGGCCGCCCGGTGATAGCTGCAGATATTACCCAGGCTGAACAGGAGGCCGCCATTTCAATCTGCCCCACAGGAGCAATCCTTGCCGGGCCTTTCCGTCTCGACCTGGGGAAATGCGAATTCTGCAATGAATGTGTTTTTGCTGTTCAGGGGAAGATCAGGTTTACCAATGATCACAGGCTTTCGGTGAGCAAACCTGAAGATCTCATCATTAATGCAGGTGAGGACAAGGCCCTGGTTGTTGACCAGGCTGCGGTGAGAAAAGAGATACGGTCTTATTTCGGGCATGCATTAAAGCTCAGGCAGGTCTCTGCAGGAGGTGACAATGCAAGCGAAATGGAACTCAATGCAGCAGGAAATGTGAATTTCGACATGGGACGTTACGGCATAGAATTCGTAGCATCACCCAGGCATGCAGATGGTATTGTAATTACCGGACCGGTTAGCGGCAATATGGCTGAAGCCCTTCAGATCTGTTACGATGCGGTGCCTTCCCCAAAAATCGTGGTACTTGCAGGGACCGCAGCCATAAGCGGCGGAATATTCAGTGACAGTGCTGAACTCCAGAGGAAATTCATTGAGACTATCAGGCCTGATCTTTATGTACCGGGCAATCCGCCCCATCCCCTGACGTTCATCAACGGGATACTCGATCTGACAGGGAGAAAGTGATAAACAGTCTATTCGTATCTTAAAGCATCGATAGGGTTGAGGCTTGCTGCCTTGCGGGCAGGATACCATCCGAAAAATATTCCGATTGCTGTTGAGAAAAGGAACGACAGTATGATTGATTGGGTCGTGATGGTAACGGGCCAGCTCATCAGGCTGGCGATTATGCCTGAGGCCGCTATTCCAATCCCCACACCAAGAAAACCTCCGATAAGGCTGATCATCAGGGCTTCGATAAGGAACTGTAACAACACATCCCTTCCCCTGGCGCCAACGCCCATGCGGATCCCGATCTCTCTTGTCCTTTCGGTTACCGAGACGAGCATGATGTTCATGATACCTATACCTCCCACGAGCAGGGAAATACTTGCTATACTGGCCAGCAGTGCGGTTAATATCCCTGAAGTGGCAGTGGCAGTGCTTGCAATATCGGCCTGGGAACGGATTGAAAAGTCAGGTTCCTCCGATGGCCCCAGCCTGTGTCTTTCCTTTAGCACCTGCGTGATCTCGTCTGTTGCTTCAGGGATCTGTGTTTCGGATGTTGCCGACACCATGATACTCTGGATATACTGGACTGTGAGCATACGCACCTGAACCGTATTGAAGGGGGCGATCACGATGTCATCCTGGTCCTGGCCCCATGCATTCTGTCCTTTTGCTGCTATGAGCCCAACCACCTGGAAAGGAATCTTGTTTATCCTGATCATTTTCCCGGTTGGGTCCTGGCCTTCGCCGAATAAATATTTGTTGACCGTTTGCCCTATGACGCAGACTTTATTTGCAGTGCGGTCATCCATCAGGGTATAGATAGCTCCTTTGTCAATAGTAAGGTTCCTGATGTTGAAATAATCGGGATATACACCCCATACGGTAGTCCTCCAGTTCTGGCCTCCGGCGATAAGCTGCCCGCTGGTCCTCACGGTCGGAGTTGAATACATAACGGCAGGGCAACGGCTGGCAACAGCTTTATAGTCATCTATCGTCAGCTTGATGCTTGAGCCCGCTTCCATTCTCACACCTCCTGTCATGCTGGCCGAAGGGTAGACAGTAAGCAGGTTGGTGCCCAGGCTGGCGATCTGTTTTTGAATGCTTTCCTTTGAACCCTGGCCTATTGCAAGCATGGCAATGACAGACCCGACGCCGATAATGATCCCCAGCATTGTCAGGAATGTCCGCATCTTGTTCTTGGCCAAAGACCTCAGAGCAGCCTTTAACTGGTTTTTAAGTTTCATATGGTTTCCTCCTCTTTAAAAACCGGCATGGTTAAAAGCTCTGCCGCTGCATTCCTGGGTTTTTCCACTATGAGATCCTTCTGGATCCGTCCATCCCTGAACGATATATTCCTGTTGGTATAGGCTGCAATATCCGGTTCATGGGTGACAATGATAACGGTAATCCCTTTTGTATTCAACTGCTGGAAAATACTCATCACCTCCACGCTGGTGCGGGTGTCGAGGTTCCCTGTCGGTTCATCGGCCAGGATCACAACAGGGTCGTTAACCAGGGCCCTGGCAATGGCTACCCTCTGCTGTTCACCTCCCGAAAGCTGGCTGGGAAAATGATGCGCACGGCTTGCCAGTCCTACTGATTCGAGCGCCCTTATCGAACGTTCTTTCATGTCCTTTGAACTGATCTTGCTGTTGTACATCAGGGGTAGCTCCACGTTCTCCAATGCTGAAGTACGGGAAAGCAGGTTGAACGACTGAAACACAAAGCCAATCTTTTTATTTCTCAGGTTGGCTAACTGGTCCTTGTTCATCTTTCCCACATCCACTCCGTCGAGCAGGTATTCCCCTTTGGTAGGTATATCAAGGCATCCGACAATATTCATGAAGGTTGATTTGCCTGATCCGCTTTTCCCCATGATGGCAACGAAGTCGCTCTTATGGACGTCCATGCTGATCCCTCTCAAAGCATGCACCTCAAGGTCTCCCATTTTGTAGACCTTCACAAGATGCTTTACCGAGATAATTGTTTCCTTCATGTTAACGGCCTCCTCTTCCACCTGCTCCACTTGCCCCACCGCCCTGGGGACGGCCCATCTGCGGTGCAAACGGACTTTGCTGCTGGGTAGTCGTCTGTGATGGATTTGTGTTCACAATACTGGTGATCACTTCATCACCTTCCTTAACTGAGCCATCAATTTCGGTATAGCTGTTATCGGAGATTCCCGTTTTTACCCTGTGGGGATAGATGAGGTTCCCTTGTTTTACCCAGATCATTCCCATTTTCTGACGGTTAAAGCCTCCCCATCCCTGTCGGCCCTGTCCCGCTCCCGGCTGAATGCCGGCTGCAGATTGCTGACCACCGGATGCTGACTGACCGCCCTGGCGGTTAAACCCGCCCTGGCCGGCCGGCTGCTGGCCACCGGCTTCTGACTGCCGGCCGCCAGCTGTCTGGCCGCCGCTTCCCGCCTGCATCCCGGAACCCTGCTGGCCGCCGCTGCCACTCTGGCCTGACTGCCTGCGGGCCATAAATTTCAGCGCCCGCTCTATCATCTTCTGGGTGGAATCAGGATATTCCTTAAGGTGTTTGTCAAAGTATTCCTGGGGTGGCCAGAATCTCAAGGCCGCCGAAGGGGTTTTGAATACATTAAGCGCTTCCTGTGTCTTAATCGTCAGATTGGCTGTCATCCCCGGCATCAGTTTCTTGTCAGGATTGGGCACATCAATAACCACCGTATAATTAACAACATTCTGCACCGTTGTTGGCTGAAGCCTTATCTGCCTTACAACACCTCCGAAAGACTGGTCCATATAAGCATCAACCTTGAAGGTAACGTCCTGTCCAACCTTGATCTTGCCAATGTCAGCCTCATCAATACTTGCCTGGAGCTGCATCTTGGTCAGGTCATTGGCAATAGAAAACAGGGTCGGGGTGCTGAAACTGGATGCCACTGTCTGACCTATATCCACATTCCTTGAAATGACAACTCCTGATACCGGGGCTACGATAGTAGCATAACGCAGGTTTATAAGCGCCCTGTCAAGAGCCGATTTAGCCGACCTTTCGTTGGCCTGGGCAGTCTCATAATCGGTCTGGCTCTGGTCAAAATCAGACTGGGCAATGACTTTTTCCTCAATCAGGGTCTTGTTGCGCTCGAAATTTCTTTTAGTCAGCCTCGTCTGGACCTGGTTCCTCATAAGGCTGGACCTTGCATCTTCAACAGACGCAGCCAGGAAAGTGGTGTCAAGCACAGCAATGATCTGTCCTTTGCGGACCACCGAGTTGAAATCCACATTGATCTTCGTGATGATCCCCGAAACCTGTGTCCCAACTGCAACAGTAGTATCGGCGCTTAAAATACCGGTTGCTGTTACAAGCACCTGCAAGTCACCCCTCTCGATCTTCCCGGAACGGAATTCTATGATCTTTTCCGATTTCTTTCCGAATATGAAATACGCCCCTACAGCCAGGGCAATAATTACAATAACGAGGATGATCCAATAAGTCTTTTTCATTGTATCTGAAAAGTTAAATGTTTAAAATGTAATATTCTTTCCCTGGTAAAAATCAAGGATCTTCGACTGGAAAATAAAATTGTATTTCGCCTGGATTAAATTCGACTGGGATGAAACATAGTTGTTCTTCTGAATTAAAAAATCCGTTGCGCTCATAACCCCAACGGTATATTTCCTTTCAGCATTTTTATAAGTCATTTCTGTAGAGTTTAACTGGATCTTCACCGCTTCAAATGATTTTGCAGCAGCTTTAAAGCTGGTAAAGGTCTGTTCAATGTTCATCCTCAGGGTCTGCTGGGTGTTGAGTTCATTGAGTTCAGCAGTTTTTGAATTGACTTTGGCCCTCTCAATGCTGCTCTGAATAGACCTGTTGCTGTAAATAGGGATGCTCAGGCCAAGGCTCGTCGATTGTCCCACGTTATTCCATACCTGGGTATACCAGGGATACCCATCTGCATTCACATCAGGGTTCCTGCTGCTGGAAGCATAGTTTGAATTAAGCCCTGCCGAAAAAGTAAGCCTTGGCCACCTGGCGCCTGTAGCAACCTTTATAGCCATCATGGAACTGGAAGTCCTGATCGCTGCAGACTGGATCTGTGGCATGGCGGCAAGCGCTTTCTGGTAGATCACATCTTTGCTTTGCAGCAGGTCAAGCCCGGGTTCAACAAGCTTCGGAACTTCGACATCAAAATTATCTATAACCGGTATCTGCATCAGCTGCATCAGCGTAACCCTGGCTATGTCAAGCTGGTTCTGTGCATTGATATATTGGAGGTAATCTGTTGCAAGCTGCGACTGGATCTGAAGCAGGTCACCTTCAGCAGCTTTCCCCACTTCGAGTTGTTTCCGGGTTCGGTTTACCTGCACGGAATCAGCTGAAAGCTGGTTGAAAGCAGTCCTCAGGATCTCATATTGCTGAAGTATCTGGAGATACCCTGTGGTGACACTGAGTATCACTGCATTCTTTGCCGTTTCAACATCGTATTTCCCGGCATCAATATTCAGCTTGTATTGCCTGATGGTGTTGTTGTTCTGAAGCCCGTTAAACAGATTGTAACTGAGGCTCAATCCGTAATTTCCCGAATGAAACGATCCGATAACGAACTGGTTGGTTGAAGAATTAATGTTCTTCCCGAAGTTAAAGGATTCACCCACGTTGGCGTTCACACTGGGAATGCGGTTGGCCCTGGACTGTTCCAGGCTGATCTTGTTAAGTTCGTTTGAAAGCATGCTCTGGTTTACCGAAATGTTCCTTCTCAGGGCGGTATCGAGGCATTGCTGGAACGTCCAGGGCTTGCTCTGTGCCCATCCACCGAAGGTGAAGTAAATCAGAAAATTCAGTAACAGAATATTACGCTTCATATTTTAGTTTTTTTCTCTTATTCCATGATCTTGTTCTTCTGAACAAGGGAAAGAAAGTTGTCTTTATAATGGTCACTGAGCGGAATTTCTTTCCCTTTTACAGAGATGAAACTCTTGTGAATGAAATCTATCTTGTCGAATGCAACGATAAAGGAACGGTGAACCCGTATAAAATCATGATCGGGCAGCTTTTCTTCTATCGCTTTCATGCTCATCTGCGTGAGAAGGGGTTTCTCCCCGCAATAAATCTTTACATAATCCTTCAGTCCTTCGATATAAAGGATATCCTTAAGATCTATCTTGACCAGCTTGTAATCGGCCCTCACAAAAAGATAATGGGAGCCGAACGAGGAATCCTTCCTGCCTTCTTTTGCCCTCCCCTGTAATTCGAGAAATTCATGAGCTTTGTTGACAGCCTTCAGGAAACGCTCAAATGAATATGGCTTTAACAGGTAATCTATTACATCAAGCTCAAACCCTTCGAGGGCATATTTCGAGAATGCAGTGGTGAAAATAACCATGGGTTTCTGCTTCAGGCTTTTCAGGAATTGTATTCCGTTTATATCAGGCATCTGGATGTCGAGGAACAGCAGGTCAACCGTCTGATCATTCATCAAATTAAGGGCATCAAAGGCATTGGTGAATTTGCCGGCAAGCTCAAGAAACGGGATCTTGCTTACATTGTCCTCTATAAGTTCAAGCGCAAGCGCTTCATCATCAATTGCAATACACCGTATCATCAGGATTTTATTTTTAGCTTGACAGAGTAGAGATTGTCCAGGTCTTGTATTTCGAGCTGATGCTTCCCGGGGTACAGCAGCTCAAGCCTGCGGCTTACATTTTTTAGCCCTATGCCAGGTTCTTCAAGCTTTAAGGTGTCTTTTCCCGAAGGTTTCGAATTCTCAACACTGAACGACAAATCCCCTGAACCTGTTTTCAATTCGATGCTGATCCTGGACTTTTCGTTATAACTGATCCCGTGTTTGAATGCATTCTCAACAAACGGGATGAGAAGCAAAGGTTCCAGGTGAATAACCGAAAGATCCCCTTCAATTTTAAAACTTATATCAACCCTGTCGGCCAGCCTGATCTTCTGAAGTTCTATAAAATTATTAAGGTAATCCATTTCTTCTTCAAGGCTCACTTTGTCCTGCCTCGAATCGGTTATCATATATCGCATCATCTGGGAGAGCTTTATGATGGCCGGCTCGGTGTCATCCGATTTTTTCCTGGCAAGCGAGCAGATGTTATTCAGGGTGTTAAATAGAAAATGCGGATTGACCTGTGATTTAAGGAATGCAAGTTCTGAAAGCAGTTTTTCGGCCTGCAGCTCCCTGCGCTCCTTTTCATTTCTCGCCCATTCCCTGGCAAGCCTGATACTGATGCCTATTGCAAGTCCTGTAAGCAGCGGGAACAATGGCACCCACATACCCCGGCCAATAAACATGCCGGGGCGGTGGTGCCAGTTCTGGGCTACGGATACATAAAAATAAAAATACAGGTTAACAAGAATGCATGAAATTACAAGTGTTCCAAGTACGACAAGCATGTAGGCCAGGAATTTTTGAGTAAACAGGTATCTTGGTATCAGGTAAAGGAAGTTGAAGTAGTAAAGGATGACTGTCAGCACTGAGGTCATTGCGATCCTTTGCAGATACGGGGTTATCCCATCCCTGGGTTCCAGTAAGAGGAACGGAATGAAGAATAGAAAAACCCAGATCACGCAATTGATCAGAACAGTAACCCAGAAAGGACGATCCGTGTTCATAACGATACTTGTTTCATCGCTGCGAAATTATACAATATGCAGGGAGGTATTTTGAATAATAGACGGAACAGCTTAATTAATCGATATTTATAGTTTATTTGCCGATAAGGCATACATTCTGTACAAGCGGATATTATTTTTGTATTTTTGTCTTATGCTTCATCAACGACAACAACAAAAACTACTCCAGAAACTCTCGCCTCAACAGGTACTTGTGATGCGGCTGTTGCAACAACCCGTGATATCGCTTGAACAAAGGATCAAACAGGAAATCGAAGAGAATCCTGCCCTTGAAGAAACTACCGATATAAACGATTTAGACGAAATTGACGACGAAAATGAGCCGGAGTCTATCGACGCCGATGAGGACACATTCTCTGAAGAGGATGAAGACCACTCAGAACTGAAGGTCGACAATGAATTTTCTTTTGAAGATTACTTTGACCTGGATGATATTCCCGATTACAAATTAGTCTCGAACAACCGCAGCCCCGATGAAGAAGCCTGGGAGACACCGGTGGTTTCTGGTACCAGCTTCCAGGAATACCTGCTAGCCCAGATGGGAGTCCAGAAGATACCCGACAAGCAATTTATCATCGCTTCCACAATCATCGGGAACCTTGATGAAACCGGGTATCTTACCCGCGAGGTTCCGGCCCTTATCAATGACCTGGCATTCAACCAGAATTTAGACGCCAGTGAAGCTGAAATATTGGAGGCCCTTCAGCTTGTGCAGGGGTTTGACCCTCCCGGCATTGCTGCAAGAACTCTTCAGGAATGCCTTCTCCTGCAATTGATCAGCAAGCCCGACAGGACCTATGCCACCGACCTTGCCGAAGTGATAGTACGTTACTATTTTGAAGAATTCTCAAAGAAGCATTATGAGAAGATCCTTCAGAAAGCACATATTACCGAGGAGGAGCTGAAGGAAGCAGTTGAAGAGATTACCAAGCTGAACCCGAAACCGGGCTTTACCATCAGCGAGGAGGTCAGAAGCAGCCAGTATATAATCCCTGATTTCCTTATTACTATCAATGACGGCGAAATTGAACTTACCCTGAATTCAAGGAATGCTCCAGAGCTTTCAATAAACAGGGAGTATATCGACATGCTCCAGGGGTATAATCATAAGAAAAAGAAGATCAACAGCAACGAGAAAGCTGCCCTCTCTTTCATAAAGCAGAAGATCGACTCGGCAAGGGGTTTCATCGATGCTATCAAGCAGCGGCAGGAAACGCTGTATGTAACTATGAGAGCGATCATGGACTACCAGAAGGAGTATTTCCAGACCGGGGATGAGACAAGGCTTAAACCAATGATACTTAAAGACATTTCAAATAAGGTAGGCCTTGACATCAGCACCGTATCAAGGGTTGCAAATTCAAAATATGTCCAAACTCCCTTCGGCACATTCCTGCTTAAAAGTTTCTTTTCCGAATCCCTTCAGAATACAATGGGTGAAGAGATCTCAACAAGGGAAATTAAGAAAATACTTTCCGACACCATTGAAGCAGAAAATAAATCAACTCCACTTACCGATGAGGAACTGGAGGAAATCCTACTGAAAAAAGGTTACAACATTGCAAGGCGCACTATAGCCAAATACCGCAAACAGCTAAGAATACCTGTTGCCAGGCTGAGGAAGGAACTCTGATAGTTATACCATGAATAACCACATCTCCGTGGCAAGGATCGTCTCCGGCCTTTTTCATCCTGTACTGATGCCTTTCTTCACGCTGATCCTCATGCTTCAGTCTCATGCTTTTTTTTCGGGCATCCTGCCCCTGAGGGAGATCCTGGTTTTAATGGCCTCTGTGCTGCTCACCACAGTATTTTGCCCTTTCCTGACAATATACATCCTTTACAGGACAAAATTGGTGACTTCTTTATTTATGGAAAAACGAGAGGAGAGGGTATTGCCTCTTCTGGCAACAGCGGTGTTTTATTACCTGACCTATTACCTTTTAAAAGGCATCAGTCTTTCGGTGCTGTTCAGTTATTTCATGCTGGGTTCAACCCTGCTGATCATCATCTGCATGTTGATTAATTTCTTTTTCAAGATCAGCCTGCATATGGCAGGAATAGGGGGCGTAACGGGGTTCTGGCTTGGACTGAACATACGCCAGGGAACTTCTCATGAGCTGTTCCTTTCTTTTCTTTTCCTTCTCTGCGGATTGCTTGGCTATGCAAGGCTGGAAGAGGGACAACATACCCCCAAAGAAGTTTATACCGGCCTGTTTCTGGGAGCCGGTATACTGTTTAGCCTGATGATGCTTTGATCAGAAAGGACGGATGAAGAACCCGACCGTGATAGGGTAGATATTCGGGCCTTTCCCTTTTACGAAAATGGATGAGAGCTGGTAATACCCAAAAACATGGAACCACTTATAACCTATCCTGAGTGTCGGTCCGTATTCAAACTTGTCAAGATTCAGAACATTGCGGTATTTGATCCTTAACTCGGTATTCCCGGGCTGGAGATCGGCCTGGTATTCAGCCCCAACATATTTCGTATGGGCCGGTAACATATACCCGACTTTAAAACCCAGGCCAAGCGCAAACTTTGCTTTATTGACATAAGCGAATTCAATGGGAAGCTCGATGTATGGCATGACCAGTTTTGACCTCTTGTAGCTAACAGTATCAGGGATTTTCATGAGATGAGCGGAATCGGCATAGCTCTTTACTATGAAATCCCCGAACATGTTGTGTATCGATACCTGGATCCCGACACCGAAACCAAAATTACTTGTACCGAAAGGTACTTTGTAAGCGACAAGCGCTGTGAAACCCTGGTTTATAGTCCTGGTTTTCATCCCGGACGGTACATTCATGTAAATGTCGGTAAACATTCCGATTCCCACATGGATCTTTTTCTTCGTTTTCTCATTAAGGATTTGTGATTTGGCAGTCATTGGGGTCACCAGGACTGAGGCAGTCACAATAATGAGTGCCAGGAAGGTATTTCGGTGCAACTTCATATTCATTGATTTATCCAGCAAAATTAACGCTTTTTTCCCTCATCCATTGTTCAGCCCCATAATTTTTGGGGATAAATACCCTTGCGGACCAGGGCCCTGATACTTTCCACAACAAAAGCCCTGTCTTCCTGGTAGGTCATTCCGAACCATTGTTCGTCGCAGGAAAGTACATTCACACCGGCTTCTCCGGCCTGGATCAGCCTGTTCACCACCGAAGGGATATAAAATTCGGCCCTGGGATTTTCATAATTATTCTTGATGAACTCTTCAAACCCGGTTTTCAGGTACCCGAAAAACGAGGGAGTGAATCCCCAGCAGTTCATCGAAACAGTGGAGTCAGGGGAAATAACAACAGGAGCTTCATTGGCTTCCCTGTAAACTATTCCCTGGGCAGTCCTTTCGATATTAGTCCTTTCAACCACATCCGTGAGCTCCTTGTTTTTATTGGCGCTGCATATTCCCCTGGAAACAGATCCGAAGTCCGACAAGGTCTTATCAATGCGGTAGCCGACCATACAATAATCATTTTTCCTTTCCGGCGTCCAGTCCTTATAATGGCCGGCAAGGGCCTGGTATGCTTTCCTTCCGTAAAAATCATCTGAATTGATCACTGCAAATGGCTGGTCGATGCGGTTTTCGGCCATAAGCACGGCATGCCCGGTTCCCCAGGGTTTCTGCCTTTCGTCGGGAACCAGGATACCTTCGGGGACCATCCATATCTCCTGGAAAACATAATCGACCTCCACATGATCGCGAAGCCTGTTGATAAACATCTCCTTGAACCCGGCTTCAAGGCTTTCCTTGATGATAAATACCACTTTGCCAAACCCTGAATTAATGGCATCATAAATTGAATAATCGAGAAGGGTTTCGCCGTTCGGGCCTATGCGGTCGAGCTGCTTGAGCCCTCCATAGCGGCTGCCGACACCGGCGGCAAGAATCAGTAAAGTTGGTTGCATTGTTCAGTAAGTTTAATGCAAAATTAGTCTATATTTTATTGTAAGGAACGGTTTGTGCGATATGCTTCGCTCCCAATAATTTCGCCTTTCGCCTTTCGCTATTTCGCTACTTCGCTACTTCGCCACTTTCTTATTTTATGTCCCCTCACCGCGTAATAAAGAATATACGCATAGCAGGGAACCGTAATCCAGTATGCCTCTGCCTGCCCGAAAACATCGGCCAGCCTGCCGTATGCCAGGGGTAACAACGCCCCTCCTGCAATGCCCATGATGAGCAGGGATGAGCCTATTTTGGTGAATTTTCCAAGTCCGTCAATAGCCAGCGGCCAGATTGCAGGCCACATAATGGCATTTGCAAGCCCGAGTAAAGCGATAAAGAATACGCTCAGGTCGAACGGCAGGGTAAGGGAAAAGCTCCCGATATTGATCAGGAGGGATGACTGGTAAGGGGCTTTGGTAGCCAGCATAGCGCAGACCACGAAAAGTATTCCGAATAAGGCGGAGGCTGCAAGCACGAATTCCTGTTTAAGGTATTTAGGGATGGTAATGATCCCGATGATATAACCTATCACCATGGCTGCCAAGGTATAGGAGGCGAAATACTTTGCCTGCACGAAACCAATTCCCTGCGATTTACCGAAATTGATGATGGTATCCACGGCGATGACTTCGACTCCCACATACAGGAATATCGCCACGACCCCGAGCACAAGCTGGGGGAACTGGAAAACGCTCGTTTTGTTTTGATGCGAGACGGCATCCCCGACTTCCTCCGCATCGGTATCTATATCTGGCAGGTTGGAATACCTGAGCAGGATCGCCAGCAGAAAAAGAACCACTGCCATTACAATATACGGCACGATGATCCTCCCGGCCAGGGCATTAA
The DNA here is from genome assembly GCA_037141915.1 of Bacteroidota bacterium. Lineage (GTDB taxonomy): Bacteria > Bacteroidota > Bacteroidia > Bacteroidales > FEN-979 > CAIRDP01. The sequence goes on from JBAXBP010000003.1 coordinate 26,439, forward strand.
GGGTAAGATTGCGGTTTATCTCATCCAGTGATGCAAGATATTGCTTATCGAATTTGTCCATACCCGCCAGCACTATTGCACCCAGGATAAGCGGGCTGATCACACCGGCTATTTTGTTGCAAATCCCCATAATGCTAATCCTCTTGGCTGCACTTTCAATGGGGCCCAGGATTGTTACATAGGGATTGGTTGCCGTTTGCAGGATGGCCAGTCCTGTACCCTCGATAAAAAGCCCGGTAAGGAACAGGCCGAACATCCTCGTGTAGGCTGCAGGTATAAAAAGCAGGGCGCCCAGTGCCATCACGATAAGCCCCAGCGACATTCCGTTTTTGAATCCAACCTTTCGAAGCAGGAATGAAGAAGGAATAGCCATCACCAGATATGAAATATAAAATGCAGAAGCTACAAAGTAAGCCTCAAAATTGTTCTTTTCGCAGGCCACCTTGAGAAATGGAATAAGGACTGAATTAAGCCAGGTAACAAATCCGAAGATAAAAAAGAAGATCCCTATGATGAAGATCGAAAAAATGTACCGGGATTTGCCTGGATTCAGGGATGAGGGTTGGGGGGTTTGGGTCATTTGGGAGAAATTTCAGGGCAAAAATAAAGGAATTCTGAATTTCACCAAATTATCCTATTTTTGTTGTTACAAGAACTACGGCAGAATGGAACCTAAGGCTGAGAAATTTAATATCCTGATAGTTGATGACAGAAAAGAGAATCTGATTACACTCGAAACTATCATTGACAGCCCTGAACTGAAGATAATCAAGGCACTTTCGGGCAATGAGGCCCTCGCCCTCATGATTGAACATGAAATCTCACTGGTGTTGCTCGATGTGAACATGCCGGGAATGGACGGTTTTGAAACAGCTGAACTGATGCGCGGGAGCGAAAGGACCAAGAGCATCCCCATCATCTTCATCACTGCCACCTACCGCCAGCCAAAACAGATTTTCAGGGGGTATGAAACAGGGGCTGTGGATTATCTTTATAAACCGCTTGACCGGAAGATACTGCAAAACAAGATCAGGGCATATATCGATTTCTTCAAACAGAAGCATGCCCTGCAGATTGCAACCGTTACACTCAAAAGCACCATTGCCGAACTCGACAAGGCAAAGAAAGCAGCTGAAGTGGCAACTCTTGCCAAAAGCTCCTTTCTGGCCAACATGAGCCATGAAATCAGGACACCTTTAAACGGGATCATAGGTATGACTGACCTCATGCTGATGGATGACGACCTTCAGCAACATTATAAGGAACAGTTGTCCGACATAAAGCAAAGCGGTGAATCACTGCTGGAGATCATTAACGAGATCCTTGATATATCTAAAATAGAAGCTGACAAGATAGAGATAGAGATCATTGAATTCAGTTTAAGGGAACTCCTTGAATCGGTCATTCGCCTGCTGTCAGTAAAGACTTACCAGAAAAACCTGGCTTTTTTCTGTGAACACCCTGCCAACCTCCCCGATATGTACCTGGGCGATCCAACAAGGATAAGGCAGGTACTGATAAATCTCATCGGGAATGCCTTGAAATTTACTGAAAAAGGGAATATCTGCCTTAGCATCAGCATTATTGAACAACTTGAACATGGTTACGTCCTGGATTTTACAGTAAGTGATACCGGGATCGGAATTCCTGCCGATAAACTGGAAGTATTGTTTGAATCATACAGCCAGGCCGATAAATCAACCACCCGCACCTATGGAGGAACAGGTCTTGGCCTTACAATTTCTAAAAAACTTGTGGAGTTGATGGGAGGTAAAGTCAGTGTAAGCAGCAAAGTCGGCAAAGGCAGCACTTTCGGGTTCAACCTACCGCTTTTCATCCCCGACACTCCCGATCATGCTTTCGTTCTTGAGTTACCCGGGGAAATCATGGGATCAAAAATCATCATTGCAGATGCCGAACCAAAGCATTCCTTACAGCTTACAGAGTTCCTGACTTCATGGGGCTTCAGGCCTGTTATAGTGAAATCCCCGGGTGAATGCTTGGAGGAGATCCGCGCAGCAGGCATTGATGGGGTAAAAGTAGTTTTTATAGACCAGGCCTTGCAGAATGGGAATACCGGGAATTTTTACGGGAAAATCCTTGAGGCCAGTCCTGAAGGGAAGAAACCCGAAAGAGTTGTCATGCTATCCAATAAATCAGTGCAGGCCACCCGTAAACTTGTTGCGGAAGGTATCACCCATTACCTCTTTAAACCCGTCCTGCATATGGATCTCCTGCATATGATGGAAAGGATACTGGGGCTTAAAACAACCCAGGCAAGTACAGATTCACATATCCAGTCATTCAGTAAAACGGGGCCGAAACTACATATCCTGGTTGCTGAAGACCAGCCAATTAACCAACGGATCATGGTGCAGCTGCTTGGGAAAAAAGGCTGGGACGTGACCACTGCCAATAACGGCCTTGAAGCCATGCATAAGGCACATGAAACAGAGTTCTCCATTATACTCATGGATGTGATGATGCCCGAAATGGACGGTTTTGAATGCACCCGGATGATTCGGCAGGATACCGAGGGGAAGAACTTCAATACTCCGATCATCGCCCTTACTGCCAATGCCATGAAAGGTGACAGGGAACAGTGTATTGCCTCCGGAATGAATGATTATATTTCAAAACCTATCAATCCGGAAGAAGTATTCCAGATCATTGAAAAATATTATTCAAAGTGAAATCCCAAGGATTATGACAAACCATACCTGGAAAAGGATCAAACTTGCATTCCTTAATTTTGATTACAGTACCCTTAAAAATATCGGCATAGGCAAGACCATGCTCCTGTATTTCCTCGCCATTTCACTTATCCCCCTAAGCATACTCAGCTACATCAATTTCAGGAATTATTACATGGGCCTCACCATCATGGCCAAGAAAGCCCTCTTCACAACATCCCAGCTGAGGATCAATTATCTCAACACCTACTTTACCGACCTGAACACTTACATTGATGAAATGGCCAGGGATCAGGATCATATTTATTTCCTCGAACATCTCTCGGCAGCTCCCGAAAAAAACAACAAATCATATACAGGGACAGCTAGCAGTAAGTACGAGGAATTTGAAACAAGCCTCCGCACCGAGATCCAGAAAAGCTGGATCCCCGACGGCATTCATAACATTTACTTCATCGACCTGAAAGGGAATATTGTTTTTGAGCTCAACCAGGCTGATGATTTCGGCAAGAACCTGTTTACTTCAGATCTTTCAGGTACTAAGTTTTCGAGGATGACCAAAAAGATTATCTCCGACGGGAAGCGGCAGTTCTCCGACCTGGAATTTTATCCTCCGAAAAGCCAGACTGCATATGGATTTCTTGGTTGCCAGGTAAGAAACCTTGAAGGAAGGAAAATAGGTGTTCTGGTTATCCAGCTTTCTACTGAGAAAATAGACAAGATCATACAGTATGGTGTTGGTTTCGGCGCTTCCGGCCATGTTTACATTGTGGGTGTTGACATGGTTATACGTTCAAACAGCACCATCAGCGGGGTCAGCCCGATTCTCAAGGTTGCCGAGGTAAATGACAAGACCAGTACCTGGCAGCAGTATAAAGCCAATAACCTTATCCTTCAACCCGACGGGAACCCGATACGGGAGGAGGTGACTATATATCCCACAAGTTCCGGGAAGATCGTGATCGGGATCTACAGGAACCTCGATATCATTGAGGAACTTGGAGTGCACTGGGCCCTTGTTGAAGAGATAGACCAGGGGGAGGCTCATGCCATAGCCCAGGAGCTGTCATTCTTTGCCAAGGTCGCATTGATCGTGACAACCATTCTTGTTTTCATCCTTTCGATCCTTGTTACCAGGAAGTTTGTCAATCCTCTGAAAGTCCTTTCGGAATGGGCAAAGCAGGTCGGCAGCGGGCAGCTGATCATACGCGACGTCAAAGTTTCAAAAGATGAAGTCGGTGAAATGAAAGATCAGTTCATCCGCCTTGTTATCTCCCTGAAATCCATGGCCGACGTAAGCCAGGCCGTTGCGCTTGGCGATTACAGCAAATCGGTCCAGATACGCAGCGAAGATGATATCCTCGGCAAATCCATGAACCAGATGGTCGAAAGCTTCAAGAATGTTGTGAAGCAGGCCAAGTCTATTGCCAGCGGGGATTATTCTTCGAACATCGTGCCCAGGAGCGACGGTGACACTCTCGGGATCGCCCTTTATGATATGACCAACAGGTTGAGGGAAGCCCATATCGAGATCTCATACCAGGACTGGCTCAAGACCGGACTGAATGAACTCGGGATAAAGATATCCGGAGAAAAAAAGATAAAGGAATTATGTGAAGAGGTGGTCACTTTCCTCAGCCATTACCTCGAAGCCCAGATCGGGCTGTTGTATACGCACGAAGATGACAACCTTCTGCACCTGACTGCTACCTATGCTTATTCAGGTGATCCTGCTTCGGCCAAACCCCTTGCTCCCGGAGAAGGGCTGATAGGACAGGTTGCCAAGGAAAGGAGGAAGATGATGTTCTTCTCAGCTTCGGAGGTGCTGCCTAATGTGATTGTGGGCCCCGACAACCTCCAGCCGCAGAATTTCGTTTTGGCTCCCATCGTTTTCGAGAACGTTCTTTCAGGTGTGATCGAGCTGGGTTCATTCAGACCCTTCGACGAACAGAAGCAGAAATTCCTCGAAACATCGCTTGAGAACATTGCTGTCGCATTAAATACGTCCCGTTCAAGGGAGCGTGTGGTACAGCTGCTGATGAAGACCCGGGAACAGGCCAACGAAATGGCTGACCAGAAAGAGGAACTCAGGCAGATCAACCAGGAGCTTGAAGAACAAACCAAAGCCCTTCGCTTATCAGAAGAAAGCCTGCAGCACCAGCAGGAAGAACTCAGGGTGATCAATGAGGAACTTGAAGAACGGACCAAGGTATTGGAACTGCAACGCGATGATATCCGCAAGAAAAACCAGGCTCTTGAACTGGCCCAGGAAGAGATCAGGCAGAAAGCCGAAGCCCTTGAGATCGCCAGCAGGTACAAATCGGAATTCCTGGCGAATATGTCGCACGAGTTAAGAACCCCTCTCAACAGCATCCTGGTCCTCTCGGAGATACTGTCCACAAATAAAAACGGGGTGATGACCAAGGACGAAATTGAATTTGCCAAGATAGTTCATTCCTCAGGGACAGACCTTCTAGAGCTCATCAACGACATCCTTGATCTTTCGAAAGTCGAGGCCGGGAAAATGGAACTCGAGATTGAATCTGTAAGTCCTGAAAACATACAGGATTACGTGGTCAGGTCTTTCACACCCCTCACTCAATCAAAAAATATCGAACTTAAGACCGTTCTTGATAAAGACATTCCCGAAACAATCGAAACTGATATCCAGCGATTGCTTCAGATTATCAAGAACCTCATGTCGAATGCAATAAAATTCACTGAGCAGGGAAGCGTGACTCTTAAAATAGCAAGAACTGCATCAGGTACCCGTTTCAATAACCTTTCACTTAATGCGGGAAATTCTCTGGCAATCATGGTCACTGATACAGGCATCGGGATACCAGACGATAAAAAGCATGCGATCTTTGAAGCATTCCAGCAGGCCGACGGGACTGTGAGCAGGAAATTCGGAGGCACCGGGCTTGGCCTTACCATCTCGAGAAGCCTTGCCCGCCTGCTCGGAGGAGAGATACAAATGAACAGCCAGATTGGAGAAGGCAGTACATTTATAATCTATATCCCGGTTAACTACCCCCCTCCGCATCAGGGCGTGCAGGAAACTGCTGAACTTCCTCCTGTCACTTATAAAAAACATGTTGAGGATGTGATTGAAAATCCGCCTGCAGAAGAAGAGCATCAGCACGAAAGTTCCGGCTTTCTTCCCGATACTGTATTCAGAGGGAAAAAGATCCTTGTCGTGGATGACGACATGAGAAATGTGTATGTGCTTTCAAAGATCCTCGAAGAGAAACACGTTGAAATCGTTATTGGCCGAACGGGAAAAGAAGGCATTGAGAGGCTTCAGCAGCATCCCGATATCAACCTCGTCATCATGGATATCATGATGCCCGAGATGGATGGATATACTGCAATGCAGCTGATCAGGAAAGAAGAGAGGTTTGCGGCACTGCCTATTATTGCATTGACCGCCAAGGCCATGAAAGGCGACCGTGAGAAATGTATTGAAGCCGGCGCAAATGATTACATGTCAAAGCCGGTGCAGACCGAGAAACTGCTCAGCCTTCTGAGGGTGTGGCTTCAGAAGTAGGGAGATCCGTGCTTTCCTTCAAAGGATCTCCTTCTGAGAGTGGCGAGGGCTCTGCTCCTGCCTGAGATTCGAAATTCTTTTTCTTGTGCTTTAATATCGTTCCATTGACGATAAACACTACCGATTCGGCGATATTGGTCGAATAGCCGGCAATCCGTTCGATGGATGTAAGAACCACGATGAGGTTTGTCGCGACAACTATCACCTCGTTTTTATGCATCATTTCCTCTATGATCCTTGTATTCACCGCTTCCACCTTTTCCTCTATCGCCGTGGCAAGAGCGAAAATATCCTTGACGAAAGTCGTATTCCGTGAATTCAGGATAGTATTCACATCATTCACTATCATATCGGTCATGTTTACTATTTCTCCGATTTGAAGTTCATTCAGGATCTCAGGGTATTCACTGATCCCTTCTATCTTCTGTGCAATGATCACTGCATGGTCACCCATACGTTCCAGGTCGTTGTTCATCCTGAGCGACGACATGATAAGCCTCAGGTCAGTTGCTACAGGCTGGGTCAACGCAAAAATTGTCTGGCAAAGCTTGTCGATCTTGTTGTCAAGCTTATCCACTTTCCTGTCTTTCTCAATGATCTGCCTTGCCAGTTCGTTGTCGCCCCTTAGCAGGGCGTCAAACGAGTTATGGACCTGCTCGGCTACCAGGTTTCCCATTTTAAGTATCCGCTTTTTCAGCTTTTCCAGTTCCAGTTCAAAATGACGTTCCATATGTTTCTTTTTTTGTGTATGTGGATGGCATTATCCGGGATCAACCGAACCTCCCGGTAATATATTCCTCGGTGTGCTTTACATCAGGAGCTGTAAAGATCTTCCGTGTTTTGCCGAATTCGATCAGTTCTCCCAGGTAAAAAAATGCAGTATAATCGCTTACGCGGGCGGCCTGCTGCATATTATGGGTCACTATCACAATGGTGTAACTCTTTTTCAGCTCGAATATAAGTTCTTCTATTTTGCCTGTGGATATCGGATCGAGTGCGCTGGCGGGCTCATCCATGAGAATGATCTCAGGTTCAACGGCCAGGGTCCGTGCAATACAGAGCCTCTGCTGCTGCCCCCCCGAGAGGCCAAGTGCCGAATCATGCATGCGGTCTTTCACTTCATCCCAGATCGCCGCATTCTTAAGAGATCTTTCAACAATCTCCGTCAGTATCTTAAGATTATTGATACCGTTGATCCTTGGGCCATAGGCAACATTTTCAAAAATAGATTTGGCAAATGGGTTCGATTTCTGGAACACCATGCCGATCTTTTTCCTCAGATTTACGACATCGATTTTCTTCTGATAAATGTTAAGGCCGTCAATGAGTATCTCGCCGGTGATCTTTACACTTGGAATAAGATCATTCATCCGGTTCAGGCTTCTCAGGAAGGTTGATTTCCCGCATCCTGACGGGCCTATAAAAGCAGTGACTTCTTTTTCAGGGATCTGCATGCTGATCGAATTCAGGGCCATTTTCTGGCCATAGTGCAGAGTGAGATCCCTGGTTACAATTTTGGCTTCTTTCATAATTCAATTCATTTCATTCTTCTTCTCAGTCTTGACCTGATCAGGACAGCTGTAAGATTGAGGGAAAAGGTAAGCATTAGCAAAACAAGAGTGGTTGCAAACTGAATGGGCATGGCCTGGTCGACGTTCGCCGATTGGGTCGACATCACATAGATATGGTAACCCAGGTTCATGAACTGGTCCGAGACTGATGTCGGTAATGTTGCCAGGTAATAAGCTGCCCCGGTAAAAAGTATGGGTGCGACCTCTCCTGCCCCGCGACCTACCGCAAGAATGGTGCCTGTCATGATACCCGAAACCGATCCGGGAAGGACTACTCTTTTGATGGTCTGCCATTTGGTTGCTCCAAGTGCAAGACTTGCCTCACGCAGCTCCCTCGGCACAGTCCTGATCGCCTCTTCCACCGAAACAATTACAACAGGAAGTGTGAGCAACGCCATGGTGAGGCTCCCCCAGAGCAGGTTCGGCTGGGCCCATTTTAGATGGCCCCCGAGAAACCAGTTGTCCATGCCGGCCCCCACAAACTTGATAAAAAATCCTAAACCGAATAAACCAAAAATGATAGATGGGACTGTTGCAAGTGTTCTTACCGCGAAACGTATGGTCTGGGCAATCCAGGACTTTTCATGGGCATATTCGGTAAGGTAAATGGCAGTGATGGTCCCGAATGGTACTGCAGCTATCGACATGATGATAACCAGCAGTGCAGTGCCATAGATGGCAGGGAAAATTCCCCCTTTCATCATCCCTTCTTCGGGAAAGGTCGTGAGAAATTTCCAGGTCAGGGTATCCTTGCCTCCGATAAAGGTGACGACAAGCATGATAACTATTATGCCAAGGATCAGAATGACCGACAATGCTGATGCGGCAGTAACTGTACCTCCGATGATCTTATTTTTCAGCCTTATCTTCATTTCCCCTGGATTTTTTTAACAAGTTTACCTTTAACATAAAACTCAGCTACTGCATTGATGGAGAAATTAAAGATAAACAGCATGGAGCCTATAAGGAAAAGGACCCCGTAATGCATGTCACCAAAAACCACTTCGGCCATTTCTGCACCGATGGTTGCAGCAAGGGTACGTACCGATTCAAAGGGGTTTAGTCCGCTTAAAGCAGCATTCCCGGTAGCCATCAACGCGATCATGGTTTCTCCGAAAACACGGCCGACACCCAGCAGGACCGCTGCGAAAATACCAGGAGTCGCAGCCGGCAGGGTGACAAAAACTGCAGTCTGCCATTTGGAGGCTCCAAGGGCCAGGCTGGCTTCTTTATATGATGCCGGTATTGCCGTAAGCGCATCCTCAGTGATTGTAAAAATTACAGGTATCGCAGCAAGAGCCATCGCAATCCCTCCCACAAAAGAGTTCAGCCTTGTTTCGTAGCCGAACAGGTTCTGAAGGAAAGTGGCCATGACCATCAGAGCAAAGAAACCTATTACAACCGATGGAAATCCTGCCAGTAGTTCTATGGCCGGTTTGATCCATTCCCTTAACCAGGCAGGTGCAAAGGAAGAAGAGAACAAAGCAGCAAAAATAGCAATGGGGGCGGCAAACAACATCGCAATAAGAGTCACTTTGAGTGTGCCAACAAATAACGGGATCAGGCCGTACCTTGGATTCTCCGAAACCGGGAACCATTCATTACTGAATAAGCTGCTGAGAGAACCTTCGCTTTCAGGTTCCGATGAAGGCCTGAGGCTTGCATCCGGGTTGACCTCATCAGCGCTGATGGAAGTGTCTTTCACAAGCCCGTACGATTCAGGCTTATTTGCAGCTGCAGGCTCCGAACCGGTATATGTTTCAGGTTTATTTTCACCTGCAGATGCTTCTGCTCCGCCATATGTTTCAGGCTTCTGGCTGCCTGCTTCAGTGTCGGAACTTCCATAGCTTTCAGGTTTGTTACCGTCAGTAATTTTTTGTTGTTCGGTAGTGGCTTTTGGCCTGTGTTTAAACGCAGGAAGACTTTCCCGGAATACGAAAAAGAAAATCAGAATGATAAGTGCAATGGAAAGAAATGCAACCGAAGTAATCAGTTTCTCGGCAAAAAATTCTGAAAATCTGAATTTCTTCCTTAATGATTCAGCGGTAAAACTTAAACCGGGTGTTGCCTGGTTGGAATTCATTGTAATCTATTTAAAAGTGAAAGGCAACATTTTTGCAAATGCTGCCAATCACCTACACACAATTACTAACAAAAGTATTACTTAACGGGAAAATAACCAATTTCATTGACGACTTTCTGTCCATCAGCGCTGAGAATCCAGTCAATATAGGCCTTGGTCTCGCCTGTTGGCCTGTTTCTCATATACATATAAAGGTAACGGGTGATGGGATAATCGCCTTTTGCAATTGATTCAGCTGTTGCATTGAAAGCCGGGCTTTTATCGTCCTTCTTTACCTTGCAATGCTTTACACCGCTTGCATAAGCTGCTCCACCGTAACCTATACCGTATTTATCCTTGCTCACTGCGTTAACAACAGCTGCAGTTCCCGGAAGGGTCTGGCAACTCGGTGCATAATCTCCTTTTACCACTTTCTCCTGGAAGAATACATAGGTACCTGAACTGTTCTCACGTCCGTAAAGCTTGATCTCTGCATCCGGTCCGCCTACTTCTTTCCAGTTCCTGATCTTTCCGCTGAAAATACCACCAAGCTGTTTTATCGAAAGTTCGCTTACCGCATTGCTTTCATTTAAAAAAATGGTGATACCATCTTTGGCGCAAGGGATCTCGATGCCCAGTGATCCGTAACGCTCTTTCAGTTTGTCCATTTCCGATGATTTAAGAGGACGGCTTGAGGTGCAGATATCGGTTGAACCATTGATCAGGGCCGAAATTCCGGTTCCTGAACCGCCTCCTGTCACCTGGATAATTACATCCTGGTGGGATTTCATATAGATCTCAGCCCATTTCTGTGCAAGGATCACCATGGTGTCGGAACCTTTAACAGTGATCTTCTTAGGAGCCGGCATGAATGCAAACCCAATTACTGCCACCAGGACAATACTTGCAATCAGTGCTAATTTTTTTCTGGTTTTCATTTTCTTTATTTTATGTTTTTTATATCTTTATCTTTTCTGAAATATTTCGCTTTTCGCTTTTCGCTTTTCGCTTTTCGCTTTTCGCTTTTCGCTTTTCGCTTTTTAAAATTTCACCTGCAATCTCAGGGTCAGTACATTCTGGTGTATCAGCTTGCTGTAATCGTAAGTACTGGCAACACCATTCACAGTGTACGATGAAGTCACGTTACCGTTACCGGTTGTTGAATTCACTGTTCCTACCTTTTTATTCAGAACGATATCGTAATCGATCATGAATTTGATGTTATCAGTAAAATAATAGGTGTAAGCAATATCCCAGGTTCCATAAGGAATATCAGAAACTCCGCTCACCAGTTTGCTGGCTAATACGTTGGTGGTTTTGGTAACGGTAGCAATCGTTGGTGTGCCGTTTGCATAGGTCGTTACCGGTTTCGGGTCAGGAGTTGTTGATGAAACATCATATTTTGCTGTACCGATCTGGTCGGCGCTAAGCTTGGTGTTGGGATTGTACCAGTCGTATCTTACGCTGATCTGGTTACGTTTGCCAATGTTTTTGATCAGGTATACATACCAGCCGCTGAAATTCTTGCTGATGGACGGTGTACTTGTCGTGGTTTTGGTGGTCGTGGTGGTCATAAACAGAGTGTCATTTTTGATCAGGTTTGCTGTTGCAACTGAACTGCCGGTAAAGGTGGCTCCGGGTGTTGAATTGACACCCATGATGTATTCGCCTTTAATGATCAAACCGCCAAGAACGTCCATCGACAACTGGGCTTCAAAACCACCCCATTGCTTGGGAGCTGATTTTCCAAGATTGGAAAGGGTGCTTTTCACGGTATAGTCAGAACCTAATACGGTGGTGTTGTTGGCTTTGATAGCACCATAGTAACCATGGGCTCCAATGGTAAGTCCACCGAAGTTGCCAAGTTTAAACGTATAGGTCAAACGGGCCATCAGGTCTTTGTAATTATCATAGTCTGTATTCTGAAGAATGGTGGTTGATCCATCGGCATTCACCGTTGCAATACCATCATTCCCGTTGAAAATTGCCAACTGGAACTTCAGGGGAAGTTTAGGGGGATGAATTTCAAGTTTTGCTCCGATTGCGCGCTCATCCGGGTAAATGGCCCTGATCACGCGGGAACGTTCGGCCACTTCACGGTTACTCGAAGAATATTCAACTTCGTAGTTGGGACGGTTGAATTTACCAACCCATAACGAGAACATTTTCAACCAGGGGTCGTTAGCCTGGGCATATGCATCTTTAATCGTAATATTGCCGGGCTGGAAATCGGGCTGTAATACAAATACGATCCCGTCAATCGGTTCGTAAGTGAATTTTATTCTTGCCCTGCGTACCATGAAATAATTGTTGGGAAACACGTTGGAGGCTTCGTAATTAATCCACTGTGACTGGATATAACCCGATAACTTGATCTTGGTCAGCTTGGCCAGGTCGCCTTCGGCCGTTGCAAGTCTTTCTTCAACACCGGCTACTTTATCGTTGATGGTCATAACCTTCTGCTTTAAAGTGTCAACGTCGTGCTGGTTGCTCATTTGTGCTTTCATCGTGAGAGAAAGAAACAGGAACGGCAGCACAAAACCGCTCATCAGGATGATTCTTGTAAATTTCTTCATAAACGTTAGTTTTTTGTTTGCGGCAAAATTAGAATTTGCCTTTACCGGCTATGTTACGCCAGTATTACCTTAATGTTAAATAATCGTTAAATGGTTTTGCCTGTTAGCGGCAAGGGGAAGCAAATCCTGTAACAAAGATTTCTTTTTCTCAGGATTCCAGTGGGAAAATGATGGTGAATGAAGTTCCGTTATTTTGCTCAATCACCAGTTGGGCTTCAATCTGCTTGACAAGGATATCGACGACCTGCAATCCCATGGTCTTACTGCCATCCATTGAAAATCCATCTGGCAGCCCGACCCCTGAATCAGAGATAGTGAAGGCGAAAGAATTACCCGTAGCATGTTTTTCCAATATTATGGATATTTGTCCTTCGGAATTACCGGTAAAGGCATGACGGTATGCATTGCTGAGAAGTTCATTGAGGATAAGGCCAAGAGGAATTGCCGTTTCAATATTGATAATGATCGGTTCAAGCTGAAAATCCAGGTGAACATTCATCCTCCCATAAGTAGCTGAAATCACCGAAGCGACTGACCTCACATAATCAGGAAATGAGATCCTTTCGAAATCTTCCGAACGGTAAAGCATCTCATGTACAAGAGCCATGGTTCTGATCCTCAGCTGAAGGTTTGTCAGGGATTGTTTAAACTCTTCGTTCTGGCTTTGCGATTTCTGCATATTAATAAGGCTGACCAGGATAGCGAAATTGTTCTTTACGCGGTGATGTATCTCCCTCAGGAGGTTCTCTTTCTGCTTGGTTCCTTCAACAATTCCCATTTCTCTTTTTTTAAGTTCCTGAATATTTCTGGTTACCGAAACAAATTCCCTGAAATCACCGGTCTTTTGATCAAACACCGGGTTAATGGTGCTTTCTACCCAAACCGATTCATTTCCCTTTTTCTTTGCAAGGAAAGAGATCGAATGGGGCCGCCGGGTCGAAACGACCTCTGCAAGCTGCTGTTTAAGTGAGTCTATATAGCCTGTGACCACGAGGTCGAATAAGCTGACTGATATTAGTTCCTGGGGCTTATAGCCAAAGATGTCGGAGGCCGCAGGCGAAGTATATGAGAAATTATAATTTCTATCGATCCTTGAGATAATGTCAAGTGAATGTTCGGCAATGAACCTGTACTGTTCATCCTTCTCTACCGTCTTTTTCTGGACGAGTTTCCGTTCAGCCGCTTCATGCTGAAGCTTGATATTAAGATGTTCAATGTTTCTTTTTGACTTTCTATGACGAAGATTGATCCTCACGATGATACCTACCGCAACCAGGACGGCCAGCACGATTATCGCTAAAAGGAACTTGAAGATCTTTTCATTTCCTATAAGGAATCTCTGGCTAACATTCTGAAGCTCCAGCATCCTGTTCCCCTCCTTTAAGGCCTGCAAATTTTTCCCTGTCCTGATAACGCTTATATCGGCATTCAGCCTTTCGGAATGTATGCTGTCATTCATGGCAACCATCAGCTTATAATTCTCCAGGGCATTCTCCATGTCGCCTTTTCTCAGGTAATACTCGTAGAGAATGGTATACCCGTTTTTCAGATAATAAACACGGTTATGTGTTTTTGCTTCCGCCAGGCCTGCATTCATATAAAATAAGCCCGAATCCAGTCGGTTTAACTTGAAAAAGTCACCTCCAACATTGATATATGAGCTGTTCAGGGCATCCGAATATTTTCCTTTTTTCCTTGCGGCCAGGGCTTTTTTGTTAAAGTATAATGCCTTCTGATAATCCTTTTTAAGATCATATACGTGAGCCATCCTGGTATACATAGTGCCTGCGATGGCAGGGTTAAGTGTATCGGCCGACAATGAAATAATATCATAGAGCCTTATAACCTCCGAAAATCGTTGTTGATCCAGGTAGATGCCACCTAAAGATAAATACACCTCAAGAATTTTTTGCTGGTTATGGATCTCATTGAAATATTTCAGGGATTCCATGTAATAATCAAGTGCTTTCGAAGTGTCTTTCTGCTCACGAAAAACATCAGCCATTTCTTCAAGGAATTCACCGGTCGCCTTAAGATCTTTTTTCTGCCTTGCCAGTTCAAGGCCTTGCTGGCAGGTAGAAAGGGCATTATCGGCATCCTTAAGATAGAGCTCGACAGTAAAAAGCGAATGGTAGGAGCTCAACATTCCTGAAGTATCCTTTAACGAATTGAAAAGCTGAGAAGCACACAGGAGAAAACCGACAGCGACTTTGTATTTCCGTTTATAAGCAAAATACTGCCCCATCTGAAGATATGCTTCGGCCTTTCCTTCCTTATATGAAAGTTTCATCGAATATTTTAATGCATCATAAGCTATCGGGAACTCATCTTCAGGCCTGAGAACATTCTTCCTGAGTATGGTTAACATCTTATTTATATTGCGGATGGCACTGTCGTGCTGCTCATCGTTGCTGAGATGGCCATTTTTTGCAAGCAGCACTGATGGCAGGAAAACTGCAATAAACAGAAAGAAGAAAGATAAGCGGCGTGGTATTAAATCCATTCCCATATGCTGATCACAACCGGTCAAAATTAATAAAAACCCCGTAACCCCTAAGCAATTTTACGGTTTTTAAGAAGGAGGCTGTTGCTGACAACCGACACGGAGGAGAAAGCCATTGCAGCACCGGCTATCATAGGATTGAGCAGGAAGCCTGTAAAAGGGTATAGTATCCCGGCGGCAAGGGGTATGCTCAGAACATTATAAAAAAATGCCCAGAAGAGGTTCTGCCGTATGGTTTGCACAGTCTGTTTGCTGATTTTTAATGCCATGACCAGCTTTGAAAGATCGCCTTTCAGCAATATGATCTGAGCAGATTCAATTGCAATATCAGTGCCTGTTCCCATAGCAATGCCTACATCGGCAAGTGCAAGGGCAGGTGAGTCATTGATCCCGTCGCCTACCATTCCGACTTTCCGGCCCGATCCCTGTTTCAGGCTTATATATTCCGATTTTTCAAGAGGCGAGGCTTCAGCCTTGAAAAAATCAATGCCTGTTTTGGATGCAATCTGTGAGCTGATGGCAACGCTGTCGCCCGAAAGCATATGCACCTCAATACCCATTTCTTTCAGTTCTTTCACAGCGCCGGCCGATCCTGGCTTTATACTGTCGCTGATTGCGGCTACTGCCACCACCTTATGGTTACGTGCAATATAAACGACCGAAAAGGCCTGTTTCCTGATCATCTGGCTATACCCGGCCAGCTCCTCTGCAACCATGCAGCCGTTTCCAGTAAGATAAGTGGGGCTGCCGATATGATAAAGGTTCCCTCCGTAAGAGGCCGAAACACCTTTTCCTGTTATGCTTTCAAAACCTTCGACAGTGTTTCCCGCCAGGGGTTCAGCATTGAAATATTCTATAAGCGCCCCGGCATAAGGGTGCTCCGAACGCCATTCAATGGCTGCAACAGCGGCAGAAATAAAGGGTATATCATCGGTGATCTTCGGAACGCTTTCATCCCATTTGACTTCACTTACCGTGGGTTTCCCCGTTGTTATTGTTCCTGTTTTATCAAGCACAATGAGATCAACCTTGCAGAATGTTTCAAGACTTTGGGCATCCTTGATGAGAATTCCGTGCTCAGCAGCTTTCCCTAGTCCCACAATGATAGCTGTTGGTGTTGCAAGGCCGAGTGCGCAAGGACAGGCAATTATCAGAACGCTCACGGCAGTAGTGATGGCATGGATAAATCCCAGGCCCGGGAAGAACATCAGCCAGGAGAAAAACGTCAGTACGGCAATGATCATTACAACCGGCACAAAGACTGATGCAATACGGTCAACCGTTTTCTGAACCGGGGCCCTGCTGCCCTGGGCTTCCTGTACCAGCCTTATGATCTGCGCCAGCACCGTCTGGTCTCCCACTTTTTCGGCAATCATCAGCAAACTTCCAGTCTGATTCATCGTTGCGCCGATCAACTGGTCACCGCTCCTCTTTACCACAGATACGCTTTCACCTGTGATCATACTTTCATCGATCAGGCTTTCACCTTCTGTAACATGCCCGTCAACAGGGATTTTCTCGCCAGGGCGAATAATAACAACATCCCCTATCCTCACCTTTGATATCAAAACTTCTTTCTCTTCCCCGTTCCGTATCACCCTTGCCGTTTTCACCCCAAGGTTCATAAGTTTCCTTATAGCCGTCGATGTTTTTGACCTTGCCCTTTCTTCGAGGTATCGCCCCAGCAGGATGAATGAAATGATCACTACGGCTGCTTCATAATACATGTTGGAGCCCATACCCATTACTTCATGAGACAGGGGGAACAAGGTATTATACAGGCTGAATAAAAAAGCTGTGCCGCTGCCCATTGCAACCAGGGTGTCCATATTGGTTGAAAAGAACCTGGCCCTTTTCCACGCAATGACAAAAAATTCCCTTCCGAACCAAAACATCACGGGGCATGATAAAAACAGCATGATCCAGCTCCTGTATGGCAGATGGGGTATGAACATCGAAATGACAAAAACAGGTATAGCGAATGAAAAGGAAGCCACCAGGTTGATCCTTGCCTGCTTCAAACGCCGGGCCTCACGGGCGTCCTCATCTGCCATCAGATTTTTATCAGTAATAAGATTGTAACCGATTTTTGCGACAGCTTCCTCCAGCTTCTTTAGCGGGGCTATTTCGGGGTCAAACTCGATAAGTACCGTCTGGTTGGCAAAGTTCACATTGGCCGAACTAACACCATCAACGGCCGAAAGCATGCTGTTCACGCTTGCTGCACATGCAGTGCATGACATTCCTTCAACCTTATATATTTCCTTGATTGCTTTCATCAGGCAAAGGTGATGGGAAAATTAATGTCAAAACATCCTCGACCTTTGGGAATAACGAATTTAAAAGCTCCTGATTGCTTTTCATGATCTTATTTTTGATCAATTGAAGATGTTGCTGGTGTTCCTTGTCGAAGGTTTTTCTTCTGTGCAGAAAGCGGGAAATATAATCCATCAAAACCTGATTATCGTGCCATTCACCGATCAGCATTTCAGTTTGATTCAGCCTGCTCAGAATAGCATCCTGCTTGTCGTCGGTGAATACCATGGAAATAAGGGTCAGAATGGTAACCATGGCTTTCAGATGTTTTCTTATATCATGGATATTATCGGGATTTGAAGGATAATTGCGGAGAAGGCTTATTCTTTTCCCTTTTTTCTGTATAAATTTTTCAGATCTTTCTCTCAGGGTCTTAACTTTAATTTCTCCGCATAATTTTTTTAATGAACGTTCAGACTTTTTCAGTTTTTTCTCATCAAAATCCTGGACGATGTCAATGAATTGCCTTGAAAGTTTATTCTCCCTGTCTCTCAGGTATCTGATGAACAGAGCCCGTCCCTTTGTTTCGGGTCCGTATTTCTGAATTACCATCTGGTTAACCTGAAACTCCCTTATTTTTCCTGAGAAACTGAACAGGTTCCTGAACACATCGAAGGATTCCTGGCTGAATTTCTCAGGGTTAAGCATCTCGAACATCTCCAGGATGGCATTGATCCTCTTCATGTCGAGCCGGGTCCTGTGAATGTCCTTTTCGCTGCCTGTAATACTTGCCCTGTAAAGATTGGAGAGAAAAGAAGCAGTTCTTTTCTTGTAAAACCTCCAGTAAAATTCGCGGACTTTTGAAGAAGTCATGTGCTGTCCCGGGTATTATACTGTTGCCACTTTGGTTATTTCATCGGCAGCTTTAGCCACAGTTTCAGGTTTGAATTCAGGCACCGGTAGCTCATGAACGGCTGGTTCAGGAAAAGAAAGATGCGAATTGAACGCCAGCTTATAATGCTTATATACTTTATTCAATTCTTTAAGTAATGCGACGCCCTGCTTCGCTTGTCTTTCTTTGCGTTCCCAGGAAACATGCATTTCAAGCATGTCTTTCATCATGATGTTCCTGTTGTTCTTCCATGTACGCATTGAATCGATAAGGGTTGAAGGGAACTGCTCTTTTAAAACCGAATACCGTTCCCTTGTCTGCAACAGTTTGATCCTTTTCAGATGCTGTTCCATGCCTGAAGCGGCCCCTGGATTCATGCCTTCTGTCTGAATGATCATTTTCTTCAGCCTCATTTCCATGATCCCGGAAAGGATCCAGATGGCTTCGGTATAAAATCCGTTTTTCATTGCATTGCCTGCAGCAATGGTCATTTCCTTGACTGTGTTGCCCGGTTTTTTAAATTTTCCGGCTTTGATTTTCATAAGATATATTTTTCGGGATGATCATCTCCGCTTCATTGCTGAATAGGCCGAATCACGACGTGTATTAAAACTTATGGTAAATATAGTCATTATTCCCGAATTCGTAATAAATGCCTACTTTTGCCGTTGATTTCAATGAATTTAAACAACTGCTTGTGCTACGATTTTCAGGTTTAATAAGTTTGATCCTCTTACTAGGGGTGCTCAGCTGCACCAAGAAAAGTGAGAATACTGTGTTATCTTTTAATTCACTGGTTGCGGGTGGTGTAGGCCTTGGATCGGCTACAGCGTATAATGTTCCGTCAAATGCCACCATCGTTGCCACTATGACTTCCGCAGTTAATCCTGCCACAGCAAACAGCAATACTATTCTGCTCGTACGTGCTTTTGACACGCTTACAGTTGATCTTACGATTACAGTGAATGGCAATACTATCACAATGGTTCCCAAGACAGATCTCGGCAGCGGGATCAATTACACACTGACTTTTACCAGCATATACGGAACCGACGGGACCATAATGAGCTTTCTCTGGAGGTCTTTTACAACCAGTGGCAACTGGGGCCCCCCGGGACTTGTGGCTTACTGGAATTTTGAAGGGAACACCTATGACCAGCAAAAGAATTACACTGTTACATCGGTGACCGACCTGAATTATGCAAAATCTTTGAGAAATTCCCTGGGACAGTGTGCTGCTTTCAACGGAACCTCAACCATGATCGAGGTTGCCAACGCCGATCAGCTTCTGAATACCACCGATTTCAGCCTTTCATTCTGGGTGAAGGCAAACTCCCAGTACCAGATCGACTCGCTTGGGAACCCCAAAAGGCAGATGGTTTTAGGCCTGGGTGATTATAAAGGGTTTGAGTTTGAGATCGCTTCAGACTACAGTTCATGCAAATTTCTTGCATCCTATGCAGTTTCTAACGGCACAACGGTTACCGAGGAATTGTCTTTTGCCGGTGACGGAAAAACACAGAACAACGGTGGATTGCCCGGATGGATCTATTGCGAAAACTTAACTACATCCGGAGGTGTTGCAGGCCAGATGAAAGATAAATGGGCTTTGGTAGCAATCACCTATAAAAGCTCTACCAGGATCGGCACGCTTTATATCAACGGAGTCATCATGAAACAGCAGGACTTCAATCAATGGCCTGCCGGGGATCCGGCCAGGAATATAACTGGCATGAAGTATGGAGGCAGTGCGCCACAGCAGGAGAACATCTTAGCCATGGGCTTTTTCCATTCGGCCGGTTCAGAAGCATACTCAGGAACATCCTGGGGAAATTACTACTCTCCGTATGCTGATCATTTCAAGGGTTGGCTGGATGAGCTCAGGATCTTTCACAGTGCTCTCAGCAGCATCGAGGTCTGGCAAATGTTCCTTATCTCAAAACCTTATTGATCTTTGTCTTCAACGAGGACTTTAATCCCTCTCATCACCTTCAGGGGAGTATCAACAATAACCATATTGTAAAGCCAGGAAGGAACATTTCCGCCGGGATCGACAAAGCCTTCGAGTACGGCAACCACGGTATTTTTACCGGTAGGCCTGAGCGTCCATTTCTGCCAGTAATTCTTTATCCTGACAATTTCTTTACGTTCGGGCACGACATCAAGCAATGGCTTTGCCGATACAACTTTCTCCCCTGTTACCGGGTCAATGGTGATTCTGGCTTCAACACAAAGATCCCGGTCATTATATGGCCAGGGAACATGGTATAAAAGGTAATATTTCATATTTTTGTCAGGTTCTTTTGACAACACCCTGATCTCCCTTACATTTTTATCCCACCAGCTTACATTATCCACATTCCCGATATACTTACTGAGCTTGGCCATGGTCGTATGAAATACGGTTTCTCCTTTAAAACATTTAAAGGATGAATTCTCAGCTTTCCTGGTGTATATTTTAATCCCGTCTTTTTCCTTTGAGAATTCCCAGGCCTGGGCATAAAGGCCTGACACTATCAAAACCATTACTGAAATCATTAAGAACCTGAACTGAATACCGGGTGTTAATCTTACCGACTGCCTCTTCACTGATGCTATTTTAATGTAAATTTTATGCAAAGTAACGCCAATCTGTTTAATTATAAAAACAGGGTTTTCAATAAGAATTAACAAAATGTAAAATTGAACAGTATCAGGGCTTTAGCATTTTAATAAACACACCTCCCACCACTGATCTGGCCTGGAACCCAACTTGTTTGCCGGTCCTGGTATCATACCAGTCGGTCATTGGAACGCGGTCGGGTGTTTCGTTCAGGAATTTATGCACAGGGCCTGTCAGCGCATTGAAATCATCCGCATTTTCTGCCATGGAAGCAGTCCACAGTATCCAGTCAAGCTTGGTATAATCCTTGCGGTTATCGAGAGGAAGCCCGTAAATGTTCTGTTTCGTTTTGTAATATTTTATTTCCTGCTCAGCGATTGAAGGATCAAAAAGCTTCAGCCCCAGCACTTTGTCCCAGACCAGGTTGTATTTCTGGCTCCAGCTGCCTCCTTTGTCAAAAGCAAGTTTGTAATGATCCCCGTCGGCAGCCATAGTTTTCCATTTCGAGGCAAAATCCGAAGCCGTTTTCCAGTATATCTTTGCCATATCGGGTTTCCCAGCCATATCGCAAAGCTTTGAATAACATCCCAGTGCAACAATCGCCTTGATTGAGAGATTGGTATTATGTGCAAGATGGCCTGCGAAATCATCGGTACAAAGCTGGTTTTCAGGATCAAGTCCCTTTTCTTTCAGATATTCCGCCCATTTCGAAACAGCCGGCCAGTATTTCACCACAAAATCCGCATTCCCTTCCTTTAAAGAAAGAGCGTACAGCATGATCAGCATATTCCCCGATTCCTCAACCGGCATCTGGTTTTCTTCGGTTTCTTCTCCCCCACCGTAAACCTGCCCGTTGGCGAGGGGATAAGTGCCAAGGTCATGCGGGGCAAACCTGAACTTCCATCGTTTCGAAGAAGAATAGATCATCAACGGTTCAAGCTGGGCCTTCAGAAGCAGGGGGTTACAGAAAAGCAGCACCGGGCATGCGGGGTAAATCACATCCACCGTAGATATACAGCCATTACTGAAATTCTCCTTGGGGAAGTACATGGGAGTGCCGTCGATGTCACCCGAAAGGCCGCAGGCGGCCAGTGACTGGCGATAGGCCGGTACCGCAATATCACAATAGGCCTGTCCCCCGGCCTGCAGCAGGGATTTCATCAGTTGCCCGTCGAACCTGGCACAACGTTCATTGATTTTCCGATAATCCCCGACGGCATCTTTTAACATCTGCGCAGTGGTAATTCCCTGGGCTTTCCAGTAAGGTAAAAGTTTCCTGTTCAGGAATTCGGTGCGGAAACCGTCGTCATACGCCAGAAGAATAAAACGTTCCAGAGGGCGGCTGAGAGAATCCAGTGAAAACACCGACGCCATCATGGGCCAGTCGTCACTTGCAGCCCTGGGCATCCTAAGGTCATCATCAGGCAAGTCTGCCGTATTATTTAAAAAGGACTTCCTGGCCGCATCGGCCCCGCATATAACATCGGCCTTAAGCTGTGAAGCAGGCGATACAAGATACAGGTAACCCCAGTCTATTCTAAGGTCATCCCCCGATTTTTTCAATACATCCTGGGAAACGGAACCCATTTGCATTATTTCCAGTCCTGCCACTTTCATCCTTGACCAGCTAACCGCCTGTTCATTGGAATTTACAACCAGCTCGGCCGAAACATCAAAATAAACCTTCAGCTGATGAATTTTCCCGTCAACAGCTTCCATCTTCCAGCTTACATAGGTGAGAGGCTCTGAAAGCAGCACCAAGTCATCAGCAAGCAAAGGGCTTGTAAAACACATTTGTATCCTGATCCCTGATTCCTCAAAGGTATAGAGAGTTCGGGTTGGAGTGACCTCTGTCTTCTTCAGTGACATCACCGGCACAGCGGTATGGGTATGCCCCAGTAACCTGTAATCCTTGCCGTCTATCTTTGCAAAACAAGCCATGGCCTGAACGCTTCCTGTCCAGTGCCTGGGCCAGTCCTCGCCGGGATGATTGCTGAAACTCCAGATGCTGAAGTAAGGATTATTTGTGATAAGGGGTACTGCAGGAAGCTTGAAACCCGCATCCTGGGCCGAAATATTACAGGCCAATAAATACAGGCCGGTTAATAAAAGGAATGATCTTTTAGTCATAGGAGAATGCCTTTTGCGAAATTATTGCAGGAAATGAATTGCCCCCGCGAATGTATTAAAAACCTCAGCAACCTCCTGCCACAGCATCAATTTTGCTGAAGGTACAAACTTACTTTTTCGCTGTAGAATTTCAAAATCCCTGCAGCCCCGGTCGAAAGATTCACATATTGAATGCTTCCCGAAACCATTTCGGGCATCCCCTGCCTTGAGGCGATCCTGTTTCTCCTGAGGCTCATATGGCCCTCCGCACTAAGCGAACGTATCCCTTTCCCGCTCACTTTAAGGTTAAGCCCGTCAAACATTGCAGGGCCTCCCCCCGAAAATTCAAGTTTCACGCTCTTTATCGTGAAGCCTGTCTGGTATTTTGAATTAATGCTGAAGCCCAGTGTGCACTGCCTTATATACAAAGAATCACCATCATCCTCGGTAAGGCGGAACCCGTCGACGATAGAAAAATCCACCTTGCCGGCACTGACGTCAAATGGAAATTCATTTTTGACTACGATATCTTCAAACTCATATTCAACAATGATCTTATTTACCTGGCTGTCGAAACAACCGTTGTACTCATAGCTTATTTTATTGGTGTCGGTGGATGAGGTGAATGAAAACGGGCCGGCACAGTTCGATCTGATAAGCGGTTTGGACGTGTAACGATAGGTCTTCCCCCCGGAAGTGAGGAAATATGCAAGCTTTCCGGGTACCGCCGAAACAGTTTTCAAGGAGAAGGACTTCAGCAGTCCCTGGTATTTTGCAAGGCACAGATGGGCAGCCCCTTTCACCGGGTCTTCCAGGTCGGGTATAAGGCTGAGCAGTTCACGGTACTTCTGCACGATCTCATCCAGGTTATTGCTCTGACCGGGAACCTGTGAAAGACTCATTACCGCCATTTCTTTTTCTTTCTGGTCCTTCTCGAAATCCATGATAATCATTCCCAGCTCGGCTTCCGAAAAAGGATATTTGATATAATAGTTCACCCATGTTGCCCCGGATTTCTTATCACTTATCTTTTCCCAGTAAAAATCCTCAGCGTTGCTTGCCGAAATGCCTTTAACGAATGGCATTTTTGCCGTCCGGGTAAGGATTGCAGACTTATAGTCGGCTGTCAGCTGAAAATTATTCCCTGTCCTGGTTTCAACAGTGTTCTGCGAGGAGGTGGCGGTGATCTGCTCGGCAACCGACCTGATGATGGATTCCCTGATCTTATCCATGGCCTTATCCTTCGCCTCATCTGCCGTCAGACCTTTGCCCGTTTCAATGATGTAGCCTTTTGCAACAGAATTCACCCAGTCCGCTTTTTTACCGCTTTTTTCGATAACTTTCTCCTGGGCAGTCAGCCTGGGTAAAAAAGTTACCAGAAGCAGCATCAATATAGCCAACGGCATCAATAATCTTTTCATGATTCGCATGTTTAATAGGCTTGTTTACCAAAGCCATCCTTTGAAATTATACACCTGCTGAGGCTGGTTTTCACCGTAGGCAATCCCTACGGCGCGGGCCGCCTCTATCCTCTGTCTTTCCAGGTCCACATTGTCGTCGTGTACTTTCATCGTCCAGGCAATGTCGCGTTTTTCATCCTCCAAGACCTTCTGTGCAACCTGGGCCATCAACTGTTTTGCCTCAGGATAACATGCTGCTTCGGGATCAATTGTTGCAAGACACCTTGCAGCTGATGCGGCACCTGAACTGTTCTGTTCCGACATCCATGCATTCTGCGCCTGGTTAAGAAGGGTCCTGCACTGGTTGTCAATGTAAAGCTTATAGACCGGTCCGACCAGTTGGGTCACTTTCATATAACAATCCTTGCAGATTTCAGGCACTGAAGTTAACGCATAAATTGCTTCCTTGTATTGCTTTTGCGAAATTTTTGATTCGGCGTCAGCGATGACAAAATCGCAATGCGAATTATAGAATTCAACGATCATGTTTTTCCCGTTCTCCACGAATTGTTTAAGCTCAGGATTGGTCTGCTTAATATTCTTAATGGCTTCAATAAATGCCTTTGTTTCATTGGTCCCCACACCTTTAACAGAAAGGCTTGCAGTGCTTAGCACTGTTTTTTGACGGTAGTCGGCGATATAAAAGGTAAATTCAAGGTTTTGCACGATCATTTGTGGAGGTCCTGCAACAATGTCTTTAGTAAGCAACGCCACATTGGCGGTGATCACAAACCATGGATTATGTGTTTTACCTCCAAGCCCGTTCATTGTCGCTATTTGCTGAAGCTTGTTTACCAGGAAGCTCTTTGCTTCTGAAGGCAGGATTGTGATCTCATCGGAAACAACAGGAGTCAGTGATATCCTTCCCAGGTCCTCGGTCTTGCCCAGGGTATTCTGGGCTTGCAAATGCAGTATAGCAAATCGGGCTACCAGCAATATCATTATAACCATCTTTCTCATCATAGTCTTTCTTTTTTACTTTTCTCCGATATACAGCAGGCCTGCACCAAGCCCGTTCATATCTGCTTTGCAACTAAGGTTATAAGGGGGGTCTTTCAGGAATTTACGCAGAAGCTGAACAAAATCCTTTGAATCCTGCGACTTTCCCGATTCATTGTACAGGGGTATGCGGACCTGTTCGAAGAACATATAATTTTCGCTTGACTCCGATTTGCTGAACCTTCCTTTTACGGTATTGGCCGCCATCCATGCATCTATGATCTCATTGAGCTCTTTTCCGCCATACTCTGTTTCCAGGTCAGTCCCCAAGCCGTTATTCCACATCTGCACCCTTACGGTGATCTCGCGCCCATTGGTAAAGAGGTCATCAAAATGTTTCTGAAGCTGAACGTTGAAATTGTCAAGATGGGCTACCACGGCTTCTTCCAGGAGTGAGGGCAATTCTGCCGAGAATGAAGGTTCGCCCGTACCCTGGGCTCCCGCCACCTGTTTCCCGGTGTAGGCATCTATCCCCTGCAAATTAAAGGTGACTGATTTTTTTGGACCTGTCTGGTTTATCGTATATGTCAGGTATATGATGATGTCGGCCCTTGCCGCTTTTTTCAGCTTATCCAGGGGACTTTCGGCGAGCGAAGAACCTTCTTTACTGGTCCTCACGTTATCCTGGGCCGACTGGTTCTCGTTGATTTTTATCACCGACTCAAGGTTTTTCAGCGGGAATCCTCTGTCGGTCATCAGGGTGTTAATCTTGCCGATGACCAGCAGAAGATCGGGGTCGTTTTGTAAGGCCTTTTTATAATCCGGCACCGACTGCTGGGTTCCCTGGTTATCGTAAGTGGTCATAAAACCGTTCTTCTGGCACCAGACATCACTGAGCATAACCATGATGGTTGGTTTTTTAGCCTGTCCGTAAACAGCTGCCGATAATGCTAAAAGCAGGATAACCGTTAATATTTTTTTCATTTTTCGGGATTTAAAAACCATTATTCAGTGCTTTCACAATGCCTGCATTTTCCAGTTCCTTGCGGAGCTGGGAATACATGACCGAAACTACTATTGCCACCTTGTATTGTTTGCCCACCTTGACCCTTTCTTCCATACCGTCGCCGCTGAGCGCTACAAAATCAAGATACTTCCCTCCGTCCCTGAAAAAGTCATCGAAATAATCCTGGTTCTTTTCTTCCAGTCCGGGATCAGTTAACAGGGGTTCTGTTTTCGGACATTTTCCGGCATACACCCCTTTGAAGATCGCAGCATGTACTGCG
>JBAXBP010000004.1:0-52068 GCA_037141915.1 Bacteroidota bacterium
AACAGATCCACTTCGTGGCAGACGAAAAAAGTTTTTCCAAAATCCTGTTCACACCCGAAGTCAATATAATCAAGATTAATATTGACGGGAAAGAATATGAAACTATTTACCAGGAGATCCAGTTTCATCCGGTCACCGATAAACTTCTTCATGTGGATTTCCTTCTGGTTCTCCCCGACAAACCGGTGACTATTGCGATCCCGGTGAAGTCCGAAGGAGTTTCCCCCGGTATTCTCAAAGGCGGACGTCTTGAGAAAAAAATGCGCAAGGTCAAGGTCAGGGCCCTGGTAAAGGACCTTCCTGAATTCATCATGGTCGACATCAGTCCTATGGACATTGGCGATTCCTGCAGGATCAGCGACCTGAAAATTCCAAACGTTACATTCCTCGATGCACCGACTAACGTGATCATCGGTGTTCGCACAGCCCGCCAGGTTGTTGAGGAAGTCGTTCCCGGAGCTGCAGTTGCTGCTGAAGGCGCTGAAGGTGCCGAAGGTGCTGAAAAGAAGGAAGAAGGGAAGAAAGAATCAGGAAAGAAAGAGGAGAAAGGAAAGTAATCCCTTATTCAGAATACATTCTGTGAAGACGCCGGGCGATTGTCCGGCGTCTTTATTTTCAACAAGTTCCAGTCCCCCCGGGCCGGGTCAGGTGAAATTATTTTCTCGGCTTCCACGCACGGTATTCAGGAGCAGGACCGTACTGGGCAGGCACTTCTCCCTTATGGACCTCTTTCCCAAGCAGTCTCTCGATGGACTGAAATTTAACCTGTTCCTTGGGGCCGATCAGGGTCACGGCAATGCCTGAGGCGGCAGCGCGTGCGGTACGACCGATCCTGTGGATGTAATCCTCGGCATCATGGGGAACGTCGTAGTTCACAACCATGTCGATATTCTCAACATCGATGCCCCTTGAGACGATATCTGTTGCCACGAGAACATTCAGGGTCCTGCTTTTGAAGCGGTTGAGAACGTCTTCCCTCTCCTTTTGTTCCAGGTCGGAATGTATCTCCGATACGTTCAGCCCCATCTGGTGGAGGGCGCGGCTGAGGATCTTCGTCGAACTTTTCGTTGAACAAAAAACGAGAACGGTCCTGTCTTTGGCTCCCTGCAGCAACCACTGGGTTATGGGAAGCTTCTGGTTGTCATACACCGAGTAGGCAAGCTGCAATACCTTTTCGGCAGGCTTCGACATGGCGATGTTGATCTCCACCGGGTCACGCAGAACTTTCTGTGCCATCTGCCTGATAGCTTTGGGCATCGTGGCGGAGAACATTAGAGTTTGCCTTGTCTTGGGAAGCAGGTTTACGAGTTTCATAATGTCATCGTAAAATCCCATGTCCAGCATGCGGTCGGCCTCATCCAGGATGAGATATTCTACATCCGAAAAATCAACATACCCCATGTTCACATGGGCGATCATCCTTCCGGGAGTACAAACCACCAGGTCAGATCCCTCGGTCAGAGCCTGCTTTTCTCGGGTAAACACAAAGCCTTCGGTCCCCCCGTAAATGGCAATGGAACTTACCGGAGTGAAATACGAAAGACCCTGCATATGCTGGTCAATCTGTACGGCAAGCTCACGTGTAGGCACGATGATCAGCGCCCTCACCGTTCCCTTGCTTTCACCCGTCATGAGTTTCTGGATCAGAGGAAGCAGGAAGGCTGCCGTTTTGCCGGTACCTGTCTGGGCCGTACCGATCAGGTCAAGGCCCTGCATGATCACGGGTATCGACTGTTCCTGTATGGGTGTTGCGTTTTCAAATCCTAACGCATGTATCCCTTCCTGAAGCTGTGGCTCAAAGCCAAATTCGTCAAATGTCATTGGTAAATGTTATATGAGCTTATCTCCGCTTTTGTTTTCCGGATCTTCCGGGGTATTTCGTTCTTTGCAGGATAACCAAGCGTAATGATGAGTTCCGCCCTTTTCTTTTTCGGTATCCCCAGCAGCTGTTTCACCTTGGCTTCATCAAACCATCCCAGGATGCAGGTCCCAAGCCCATCGTCTTCGGCCTGCAAACAAAAGTGCGCTGCTGCAATGCCTACATCCATATGCGTATAGGGTTTGTCTTTAAGCACGGTCCCCAGCCTGGATGTCAGGTTTGGTTCTTCGCGCACAATCACTATCATCACCGGGGCCTGCTTTGTAAAATGGTTAAATCCAAGCCATTTGGCTGAGGCAGCGGCTGCAACCTTTTCTTTAAGCGCAGGATCTGTTATAACAACCAGCTTCCAGGGCTGTGCATTGCATGCCGAAGGGGCCAGCCTTACAGCTTCTATGCAACGTTCAAGCTTTTCAGGCTCAACCGGGCGGTCCGGTATATATGCCCTTACGCTACGCCTATGGGAAACTAGTTCAAGGAAATCCATATGCAAAGATACCCAAAATCGTGACTCGTGATCCGGATCACGGTTCACGAGTCACGGTTCACGATTTTACGATCACTTCCCTCACCAGGTAGGTCTCGATAGTCTTGTAATCAAGAAAAGCATTGGTATCCTTGTAAACCCTGATCATATTCGGGATCATGCTAAAAGGGTTTCCGAAGAACTTTAAAGGGTTCAGCAGGTCGGACCGCTTTCGGAAATGCTCTTCTACAATGCCTTCCCATGCCTCGCTCCCCTGTTCCAGCTGGCCGAGGATCACATTCCTGTTATAATGCCATAAGGGATGGATCTCCAGTGATAAGGGAGTGTGACTGTTATGCCAGAAGTCAAGAAAAGTTTCATGGCTGATCCCCGGCTTGCGTCTGAATAAGGTAAGCAGGCACACTCCGGGAGTTATAACAGCATCTTCCCAGGTCTTGTGGTAAGAAACAGGCAGGGCTTCCTCAACAACGTAAGAACCTGCTAACCGGATTGCCGGATTACTGATCTCTTTTAAGCTTTTTTCAAGTACGCTTTTAATCTCTGCTGAAGAGAACGAGTCTTTAAAATAAACAGACATCAATCCTATCTTGCTTTTTTTGAACGGGATCACTGAGAGCACAGGCGGAACCGCATCCGAAAAAGTGATATGCAGCCTGTATGGACTGCAGGTTTCTGCAGTATGCCCTGCCATGCGCAACATATAGTCTATGAATTCCGAATAGGAAAATTCATCATTCGCCCTGAAGATGATTACTATTTTCTGCATACTGTACACTCCACTGCAAAGATAAAACAATGAAGTTTTATTCAAAGTTCACCTGCTGTCTCCAGCTTTTCAAAGCCTTGCAGAAAGTCCCAGGTTTATGATCCCCTGGTTCCCGAACCCGAATTCTGCAAAACCTCCTATATCTTTCCCCACCCTGAATCCGACGCAGTTTACCTGGAAGCCAAGAAGAAATCCCGTAGTGGTATCATCAGGCTTGCTGGAATAGTTGCTCTGCATGATCGCATAGGTCCCGCCTATGGCAAAACCTGAATACATGCTGAATATTCCCCGGCGTATATAGGTAAAGTCAACCCTGGGCATAAGAGTAATAAAATAGGATGAGATCGCCCCGTAAGTTTTGTTATCAAAAGTGATGGACGATTTCACAGGGTTGAAAGAAAGAACCCCTCCGATGCTGACCACTTTTGAAATCCTGTACGAATACTGGAATGAAAAACCACCGTAACCCGAAACATTGACGTTAAAGACGGTGTCATGGCTGAAGGGCGCTACAAAAAAAGCGCCGAATATCAAGTAATTCATTCCCAAACTTACTTCGTCGACGGTTGTGATCCCGTAACTTAAGCGAATATCGCTTCTCGGGTAACTTGTTTCCTGTGCCCGGCAGGTGTTTACCACTATCAGTAACGCGATCAGGCAAACAATAAAAAACTTTATTTTCATAATCCTGGGTTTTATAGCTGTTAAAAACAAATTCCCTGCGCAAATGACTCTATAAATATACAATATTCAATGCTGATTTGTATTTCTTCCCTAATCATAATTTTTCTCTTAATTTTGAAATACTTTACCGATCACTTTTTACCTGTTTCACTGCGGATGAATTAATTTTTTTATAAACATGAAATACATGGTTGCAGGCCTGGGGAATATAGGCGATGAATATTCCGATACCCGTCATAATATTGGCTTTATTGTTGCTGATGCTCTTGCCCAGGAAGGCAAGGCCGTGTTCAAAACCGGCAGGCATGCCGCTATTACAAAGGTCTCCCTGAAAGGCCGTGTCATAGTGGTGATAAAGCCTTCAACCTTTATGAACCTCAGCGGAAAAGCCATAAGGTACTGGATGCAGAAGGAAGATATACCCCTTGAAAACATACTGATCGTGGTAGATGACCTTGCCCTTCCGCTCGGGATATTGAGGATGCGCAAGAAAGGCAGCGACGGGGGGCATAACGGCCTCATCAGCATTATTGAACACCTTCAGTCCACTGAATTCACACGCATCCGCTTCGGGATAGGGAACGATTTTGCAAAGGGTTACCAGGTCGACTATGTTCTTGGCCGCTGGACCTCCGATGAGACAAAGATCCTCCTTCCCGGAATCAAGGAAGCTGTTGAGATGATCAAGAGTTTTGTCCTGATAGGCCCCGACCGGACAATGAATGTTTTCAATAAGAGAGGGGAGGGGAAATGAAGGAATGTACTATGTACAACGTACAATGTACGAATTATGCACAACCTGATTATGAAAATCGGTTTCGTTCAGTTTGCCCCGGTCTTCGGTGAAAAAGAAAAAAATTTCACTGCTGTCAGGGAATTGCTTGCGGGCTGCAAAGCCGACCTGCTGGTGCTTGCCTGGGCACAACAGGCTATGGTCACGCATTGTATCGAAAACCATGTTTTTGCTGTTACTGCCAACCGCATCGGAACTGAACAAAGGGGGGAAGATAATTTTACTTTTACAGGCCAGGGATAAATCGGTGAATCTTTATCATGATCTTTTCAATGACCGCCGCAGCCAATTCTACACGCTATGAAAAAGTCGGGATATTTGCTTGGCATTGATATAGGAAGCTCCTCGGTAAAGGCAGCCCTTGTTGACGTCGAAACCGCTGCATGCGTTGCCTCGGCTTATTCTCCTGAAACTGAAATGGAGATAAATTCCCCGTTTCCTGGCCACGCCGAACAACAGCCTTCCGCCTGGGAATTCCACACTAAAACCGCTATCGGCAAAGCGCTGAATAAAGGGGGCATCGACAAAACCGATATTGTTAGCATAGGCATAGCATACCAGATGCACGGACTGGTATGTGTTGATAAATCAGGGAAAGTGCTCCGGCCTTCCATTATCTGGTGCGATAGCCGGGCCGTAGACACAGGGAATAAGGCTTTTGAGGAACTGGGTCATGAATACTGCCTCAGGCATTACCTTAACTCCCCGGGTAATTTCACAGCCTCCAAACTGAAATGGGTGAGGGATCACGAGCCTCAGATCTTTAATAAAACAGAAACCATCATGCTCCCCGGCGACTGGCTGGCATTCAGGCTTACGGGAGAAAGGCTCACTACCAGGTCAGGCCTTTCGGAAGCAATACTCTGGGATTTCGAACATAAGGGACTTGCAACAGGACTCATGGACTATTACGGGATTCCGTCGGGTATGATCCCTCCGGTTTGCGATACCTTCAGCATACAGGGAAGGCTGAACAGGGAAGCAGCCATGGCTTTTAACCTTCCCGAAGGAATACCGGTGAGCTACAGGGCCGGGGACCAGCCCAACAATGCCTTTTCTCTGAAAGCGATTGATCCCGGTGACATAGCCGCTACTGCAGGCACGTCGGGCGTCGTCTACTGCGTCACCGGGAAACCTGCATTTGATCCGCAATCGAGGGTGAATACTTTTGTCCACGTGAACGACAGTCCGCAGTCAAACAGAAACGGTGTATTGCTTTGTATCAACGGAACAGGGATCAGCAATTCATGGATACGCAGGATGTCGGGATCGCCTGCCTATGACGAGATCAATGCTTCTGCAGCAAAGGTACACGCAGGTTCTGAAGATTTGCTGTTCATCCCCTTTGGTAACGGGGCCGAACGTATGCTGAACAATGTCAGTACCAATGCTTCATTCGAAAATCTCGATCTTACCAGGCATTCACAAAGCCACCTGTACAGGGCGGTGCAGGAAGGCATCGCATTTGCCTTCAGGTACGGGCTTGACATCATGGGCGGGATGGAGATCAAACCTTCTGTCATACGCGCCGGCCATGCTAACATGTTCCTGAGCCCGGTCTTTGCGCAAACACTTTCAAACCTGGCTTCGGTGACCATTGAATTATATAATACCGACGGGGCCACCGGCGCAGCTTTGGGAGCCGGCGTGGGAGCCGGGATATACGGGAAGATGGATGAAGCATTCGTCAACCTTAAATGCATACGTCAGTTTACCCCCGACCAGGACAGTAACTCAGTTGAACAATCTTACAGCAACTGGAAAAAGCTGCTGAACACCAAACTTCAGAAGACATTATGAGAACATCGATAAGGACAGGCCTCAGCATATTGTTCGCCCTCGGCTTATGTTTCACAGTCCCGGAGAAACTCAGTGCCCGGGACAAGTCTCCTTCCATCGAATTGAAGATGAACGGAGGCTACCTCAGGATTGAAGCGTATACCGGCAATATTCTGCATGTGACTTTCTCGAAAACCAGAATATTTAAGGCACACAGCATAGATGTGATTGAACCTGCACAGATGGCCGATGCCCTGAAAGCAAGGTCAGGAAATCTTTTTACGCTCAGGACTTCAGGTCTGATCTGCGAAGTCTCTAAAAAATTACAAAAACTCAGCATCAAAGATACATCCGGCCTGACTGTTTTCCTTGAAGCCATTGTCCCGGGTGAGTTAAGGGATACTGTCATCCAGGGAGAAAAAACATATAGTATTCTGCAGCAATTCATCATTACCCCCGACGAAGGTTTGTACGGCCTCGGCCAGCACCAGGATGGTGTGATGAACTGGCACAACAAAAGCCAGAGCCTCATCCAGAAGAACATGGAAGTGGCCCTCCCATTTCTTGTTTCGACAAGGAATTACGGCATCCTCTGGGACAATCCGTCGCAAACCGAATATAAAAGCGGCGAAACGGGAATGTCGTTCTGGTCGGAAGTGGCCGACGCCATTGACTTTTACGTTATCACCGGGAAGAATGCCGACGAAGTGATCGCCGGGTACCGTAAACTTACCGGCCCTGTGCCTATGCTTCCTCGCTGGGCTTTCGGCTACTGGCAATCTAAAGAAAGATATAAATCAAGAAGGGAAATCCTGGATATCGCTTCGGAATACCGATCAAGGAATATCCCCATCGATGTGATCGTGCAGGACTGGCAGTACTGGGGCAAATACGGCTGGAGTTCCATGCTGTGGGACGAAAACACCTATCCCGATCCGAAATCCATGACCGACAGCCTGCACAAGGTATTCAACATTCATTACATGGTATCGGTATGGCCGCACGTACAGCCGGGCTGTCCGCTGGCTGCAGAACTTGATTCCAGCGGGCTGCTGTTCAAAGACGTTTACTGGAACAAAGGGAGGATATACGATGCCTACAGTGAAAAAGCCCGTGATATCTACTGGAAACATCTTAACGTAGGACTGTTCTCTATGGGTGTCGACGGCTGGTGGCTTGATGCGACGGAACCCGAACTCAACTGGGTGGAATCCCTGCCTACCTCCAAAAAAGCTATTGTCAGCCTCGGGAAGAACTCTTTAGGAACCTTTTCAAGGTACCTGAATTCCTACCCCTTCCTGACCTGTAAAGGGATCTATGAAAACCAGAGGAAAACCTCGGATTCAAAGCGTGTGGTGATACTTACACGTTCGGCCTGGCTGGGGCAGCAGCGAACAGGGGCCATCACCTGGTCGGGCGACATCCCTTCGAGTTTTAAAACCCTGAAAGACCAGGTTGCTGCGGGGATCAATTTCAGCCTGAGCGGGAACCCTTACTGGAATACCGATATTGGCGGATTTTTCCCTTCAGGCCACGGGGGCGAATATCCTTTTGGGATAACCGACCTGGCCTGGCGTGAACTTTATGTGAGATGGTTCCAGTTCGGTGTGTTCTGCCCGGTATTCCGTTCGCATGGCACAGGAACGCCCCGTGAAATGTGGAAATTCGGAGAACCAGGCACGAGAATGTTTGAAACACTCCTTCAATGGGACCAGCTCAGGTACAGGATCA
This sequence comes from Bacteroidota bacterium, assembly GCA_037141915.1. Lineage (GTDB taxonomy): Bacteria > Bacteroidota > Bacteroidia > Bacteroidales > FEN-979 > CAIRDP01. The sequence goes on from JBAXBP010000004.1 coordinate 8,120, forward strand.
TGCCTTACATCTATTCCATGGCCTGGAAAATACATAAGGAAGGATATACCCTGATGCGCGGGCTGCCTATGGATTTTAACGCAGATAAAAAAGTTTACGATATAGGGGATGAATATATGTTCGGCCCGTCGTTCCTGGTAAAACCCGTGACGAAACAACAGTATTTCAGCATCTGCACCGACACGGTGAAAGAGCAACAGGTAATAAGGTCTGCCTACGATTCTGTTGATTTTTACCTTCCTGCCGGGTCTGCCTGGTTTGACTTTTTTACCCGGAAACGTTTTGAAGGCGGGCAGACTGTCCTCACCCCTTCACCACTTGAGGTGATCCCGGTATACATACGCGCTGGAAGTATCATCCCATACGCTCCCCTTATGCAATATACCACCGAAACACCTGAAGACCCGGTTAACATGATGATCTTCCCCGGGGCCGACGCCGACTTCAGCCTTTATGAAGATGAGAACGACGGGTATAATTATGAGAAGGCTGCGTATGCCCTTATACCGTTTCACTGGAATGACAAGGAAAAAACAATGACCATCGGGAAGCGCGAAGGGGAATTCCCCGGGATGCTGAAAACCCGAAATTTCAAGCTGACTTTTATTTCCCCGGTGATCCCCGAGGGTTTTCCAACAGCTCCCACTACTGAGAAAAAAGTTAAATATAACGGTTCTGAAATATCAGTAAAGATCAAATAAAACCAAGTCTATATGAGTCCTGACACTTATTTTTCTTCTATCGGCAACATCCCATACGAAGGTCCTCAATCGAAAAATCCACTTGCCTTCCGCTGGTACGACGCAAACCGGGAAGTTGCCGGGAAAACGCTGAAAGACCGTCTCAGGTTTTCAGTTGCCTACTGGCACAGCTTCTGCGGAACAGGTTCCGATCCTTTCGGCCGGGGTACCAGGATATTTCCCTGGGATGATGTTTCGGATCCCATCGACAAGGCAAAGATAAGAATGGACTATGCCTTTGAATTCATTTCCAAGCTGGGCATCCCGTTCTATTGTTTTCATGATTTTGACCTGGTGGATGAGGGAGCGGGTATACAAGAATCTGAGAAGCGCCTGCAAGTCATGGTCGACTATGCACGTCACAAACAAACTGAAACCGGGATCCGCCTGCTATGGGGAACCTCAAATCTTTTCTCACATCCCAGATATATGAACGGGGCTGCAACCAATCCCGATTTTCATGTGGTTGCCCGTGCTGCAACCCAGGTGAAAAATGCGATAGACGCCACCATCGCCCTGGGAGGAAGCAATTATGTGTTCTGGGGAGGACGTGAAGGTTATCTTTCCCTGGTCAACACCGATATGAAACGTGAAAAGGACCACCTTGCCATGTTCCTTTCCATGGCCCGTGACTATGGCAGGAAACAGGGATTTAACGGGACTTTCCTGATTGAACCCAAGCCTATGGAACCCAGCAAGCACCAGTATGATTTCGATACCGAAACGGTGATAGGGTTTTTAAGGCATTACGGCCTTGACAAAGATTTTAAACTGAATATTGAAGTGAACCATGCTACCCTTGCCGGCCACACTTTCCAGCATGAGCTGCAATGCGCTGCAGATGCGGGTTTGCTGGGCAGCATTGATGCAAACCGCGGCGACTATCAGAACGGCTGGGATACCGACCAGTTCCCGGTCAACCTATACGAAGCAACAGAGGCTATGCTGGTGATCCTTGATGCAGGGGGATTTACGAACGGCGGGATTAATTTCGACGCCAAGATCCGCCGTAATTCAACCGATCCCGAAGATCTTTTCATCTCCCATATCACAGCCATGGATACCATGGCCCATGCCCTGATGGCTGCAGACCGGCTTCTGAACATTTCACCGTACAAATCCCTGAAAAAGGAAAGGTATGCTTCTTTTGATAACGGACCCGGAGCAGATTATGCAGCAGGAAAACTGAAACTCGAAGAACTCAGGGATTTCGCCCTCGGCCTCGGCGAACCCCAACAGATCAGCGGCAAACAGGAGAAATTCGAACAGCTCCTTCAGATGTACTTTTAACCGTGATCCGTGAATCGTGATCCGTGATCCGTGAATCGTGAACAGTGAATTATACTTCAAAATTCATAATTCGTTATTCGTTATTCGAATATTCAAATTTTAAATTGTAAAAAGGTGTCCCCTCCCCCCAAATTAAAGCCCTACGTCGCTCTTCTGACCCTTGTCGCCACGTTCGGCGGCCTGCTGTTCGGTTATGATACCGCCGTGGTGAACGGTGCTGAAAAATCCCTGGTTGAACATTTCTTAACCCGGGCTTTGAATCCATCAGAGTTTTCTTATGCTTTCAGCCTGATCAGCCAATACCGATTGCTGGTTGCATTGGTGTTTTACCTGGTGGTGATTATCATCTCGGGGCAGATCATCCGCCTGCTGGGGCTTAAAAAAGGAGGTATCATAAGTCTTACCCTGCTTGCGATCCTCACCGTGTATATCGTTATTTACCTGGGCCGACAGATGCCTGCTAAAAGCGACAGCCTTGCTATCAAAGGATATCTTGATTCGGTAAAAGGTTTTGTTGTGGCCAGCGCCCTGATAGGATGTATCATCGGCGGAGCGCTTGCAGGCTTTGTGTCAAAATCCCTGGGCAGGAAAAATGGCCTGATCCTTTCAGCCCTTGCTTTTACAGTTTCCGCTATCGGGGCCTGGAGGCCTGAGACATTCAATGTTTTCGGCACACTCGATGTGTATTCATTCGTTGCTTACCGCATCATCGGCGGCATAGGAGTGGGGCTTGCTTCCATGCTCTCGCCAATATACATTGCCGAAATAGCGCCTGCAGGAATACGGGGCAAGCTGGTTTCGTGGAACCAGTTTGCAATCATCTTCGGAATGCTGATCATTTACTTCGTGAACTGGTTTATTGCCCGCAACGGCGATGAGACCTGGCTCATCAATGAAGGATGGAGATGGATGTTTTTTTCAGGGCTGATCCCATCGGGTGTTTTCCTTTTCCTGCTATTCTTTGTGCCCGAAACCCCCAGGTTCCTGGTAATTAAAGGCAGGGATGCCAAAGCACTTAATGTACTGAAGCGAATCTCCGGTGAAGGTGATGCAAACAGGATTCTTGAAGAGATACGTGAAACCCTTCATGAATCAAAGGCTCCATGGCTTTCGTATGGTTTCTTCGTCATCTTTATCGGCATCACGCTTTCGGTCTTCCAGCAGTTCGTGGGGATCAACGTGGTTCTGTATTACGCAGGCAACATATTCAGGAATGTGGGAGCCAGCACCAATTCATCTCTTTTGCAGACTATCATCGTAGGTGCAATCAACCTGCTGTTTACCATCGTTGCAATTTTATCGGTGGATCGTTTCGGACGAAAGCCTCTGATGATAATGGGCGCTCTTGCAATGGGTGTAAGCATGACCTGCCTGGGATTTTCATTTTACTTTGGACAGCCCGGCCTGCTTGCCCTGGTTTTCATGCTCACTTATACTGCCGGCTTTGCCATGAGCTGGGGACCGGTGACCTGGGTCCTGCTTTCGGAGATTTTCCCGAATTCAGTCCGTGGTGCAATGTCTATAGCAGTCGCAGCCCAATGGATTGCAAACCTTCTTATTTCATGGACCTTTCCCATACTGAACGATAACGCCTGGCTAACCGCCCTGTTCAATCATGGATTCTCTTACTGGGTATACGGCCTCATGGGATTTCTTGCTGCAGTGTTCGTTTGGAAACTCGTTCCCGAAACCAAAGGCCGCACCCTGGAAGAAATCGAAAAACTCTGGAAACAACCTTGAACCGTGAACCGTGAATCGTGAACCGGATCACGAGTCACGGTTCACGATTCACGATTCAGATCCATCCCTGTATCCAGTAATATCCCAGTGCAAAGACTTCACGTAGGATAAGCTCTTCGTAATGCAGCTGCGTCCAGAACTGGTACCGTAGTGTAATGTTGTTGCCGATATCCGGTACCCACCTCCGGCCCCCAAGCCTGCGGCCGGTGAATGAGAGGTCAGATTCAATCGCTTCCTCAAACGCCGGAACGCCATCCACCTTCAAAAAACAGGTTTTTTTAAAGGTAAGGACCGCGCGGCGCAGATGCTCCGGAGAGGTGACGATAAGTAAAGATTTGAATTTTGAATTATGATCAACTTCAACATTCGATATTCGTTGATCAATATTCGAAATTATTTTTAAAATATTCAGCGCTTCGGACCTTGTATTGGTTCCCGAATCCTCGAGGAGTATACGCTCTGGTTCAATGCCCCTGATAACGAGTTCCTTTTTCATGCGGTTGACTGAACTCAGGCTGTCATGAGAGTTTCCGGGAAGGGCAATGATGATTTTGGCCCGGGTGAAATAATTCGCGGTTTTGGCGGCATACCAGCAACGCATCAAACCTGACTCGCTGGGCATCCCTCCTCCCCCCAGCACCACTATATAATCAGGCGGCCGGTTCACCCCTGCTTTGGAAACACTGAGATTATACCACATCCAGAAAGGCCCTGAAGTTAATGCCAGGATTATGATCAAAGCGAAAATCCCTCCAAGGCTTATCATGAATATGTTCAGAAATTTCTTCATCAGGCCGTTATGGTGTTTCAGGTTCTTCAAAGATAAAAACTTCCTCGATGGCCAGATCGAAAACACGGGAAATATCATATGCCAGCCTGAGGGAAGGATTGTATTTGTTCTTTTCAAGGAAGACGATCGTTTCCCTTCTCACTCCAACCCGCCCGGCCAGTTCGTCCTGCGTGATGTCGAGCCTGAGGCGCAGTTCCCTGATCCGGTTATTCATCTCCAAGTCCCCTGATCCTGATCACCACCGAGGAAATGATATACACGCTTACCATGATCAGCACCCCCGTGCCGAGGATGCCGGAATGAAACCTTACGTGGTTGTTTTCAGCAAACATCAGCCCGATCCAGCACCAGATCGAGATATAAAATGAAATAGACGAAGCCTTTATCCTTATCTTTCGTGTAAGTTCATCCTTCAGGGGATCTCCCCTCCATGCCGACCATGCAGCCGATACTCCCTGGTACAGTCCGAAAAGCCCGATAATGATCATGAGAATGCATTGCACCAGGTCAATCCATGTGTTTTTCACCATTGGACTTAACAGCATGTATAATCCGTCAGCCAATACAAAAAGGGAAAGCCAGGGAAGAATAATATATCTTTTCATTCCTGATAATGTTAAATATTTCTAACGCAAAGTTAGATATTTCTAACACCCAAAGTCAAGCTTTTTAGAAAATATTTAAAAAAAACTGAGTGTGGCCTTGCCACTTTTCGCCATTTCGCTTTTCGCTATTTCGCTTCTCGCTACCTCGCTTCTCGCTATCTCGCTACCTGTTTTTTCGCTTTTCGCTATTTCGCTATTTCGCTATTTTACCTGAAACCACTGCGGAAATGTCACCCATCCCGATTCTCTCCTGCATCATCGTATCCCTGTCACGTATGGTAACAGTATTGTCCTGCAGAGTCTGGTGGTCAATGGTGATGCAGAAGGGCGTTCCGAGTGCATCCATACGGCGGTAACGGCGGCCTATGGTGTCGTTTTCTTCGTAGAAGCAACGGTGATCGTACATCAGCTTATCCATGATCTCGCGGGCTTTTTCGGGAAGTCCGTCTTTTTTGATAAGCGGAAGAACAGCTACCTTGATCGGGGCCAGCTTTGCAGGTAAGCTGAGTACAACGCGTTCGCTGCCATCTTCGAGTTTTTCCTCGTGGTAAGCATGGCTGAGAACTGCGAGGAAGGTACGGTCAAGGCCTATGGATGTTTCGACCACGTAAGGCACATATCCTTCGTTCAGCTCGGTGTCAAAGTATTGTATCTTTTTTCCCGAGAATTTCTGGTGTGCAGAAAGATCGAAATCGGTGCGGCTGTGTATGCCTTCGATTTCCTTGAAACCTATTGGGAATTCAAATTCTATATCGGCCGCTGCGTTGGCATAATGGGCCAGCTTCTCATGGTTGTGGAACCTGTATTTGCTTGCCGGCATCCCCAGTGAAAGATGCCATTTCAGGCGCTCTTCCTTCCAGTACTCATACCACTTCATTTCTTCACCCGGTCTGACAAAAAATTGCATTTCCATCTGTTCGAATTCCCTCATCCGGAACAGGAACTGGCGTGCCACTATCTCATTGCGGAAAGCCTTTCCCGTCTGTGCGATCCCGAAGGGGATCTTCATGCGGGCGGTCTTCTGGACATTCAGGAAATTAACGAAGATCCCCTGGGCTGTTTCAGGACGGAGGTAGATCTCGTTGGCATCTTCATTTACAGAACCCATCTGGGTCGAGAACATCAGGTTGAACTGCCTTACCTCGGTCCAGTTCCTGGTACCCGAGATCGGGCATACGATCCCAAGTTCTTCGATCAGCGTTTTTACATCAGCCAGATCGTTGCGGTCAAGGGCCGGGTAAAAACGGTTTTTGATTACCTCGATCTTGTCAAGGTTTTCCTTTACCCTTGGGTTGGTTTCCCTGAACATCTTTTCATCAAAAGTCTCCCCAAACCTGCCTCTTGCCTTTTCGACTTCCTTATTGACCTTGTCTTCTATCTTCTGGATATGATCTTCAATCAGCACATCCGCACGATAACGTTTTTTCGAATCCCGGTTATCAATCATAGGGTCGCTGAAAGCATCCACATGGCCCGACGCTTTCCAAACCGCAGGATGCATGAAAATCGCCGCATCCAGGCCAACGATATTTTCATGGTACTGCACCATGGACTTCCACCAGTATTCCCTGATATTGTTCTTCAACTCAACCCCGAATGGACCGTAATCATACACTGCGCTTAATCCGTCGTACAATTCGCTTGAAGGAAATACAAAACCATACTCCTTTGCATGGGAAATGATCTTTTTGAATAATTCTTCGTTATTGGCCATCGGTCTGAATTTGGGCTGCAAAGGTAGGAAAAATCGTTAAGCTGTAGGGAGAAGGACGGCCCGGAACTCTCCGGGAGGCCTTATTTCTTATGTTGTGCCTTCATGAATGATTCACCCAGCCTTTCCAGTCCGTTTGAACAGTCGCGGCCGGGAATGCAGGCTTCGATAAGCACAAGCTTGTCTTTTTCACGTATCGCACGTTTCATGGCATCATCCAGTTCTTCCTCGGTGGTGACCTTTATGCCAATACTGAAGGATCCCTTATCAAATGCTGCAGGGAGGTTTGAATAATTCCACATCTGGATGTCATTATAGTATCCGTCCTTGTGGAGTTTTCTTTCGATGAGATAGCCGTCGTTATTAACGATCACTATCAGCGCAGGGCATTTCATCCTGATCAGGGTTGAAACTTCCTGGGCCGTCATCTGGAAAGCTCCATCTCCCGAAAGAATAACCGGGCGTTTGGAAGGCCTTGCCAATGCCACACCGAGGGCAGCAGGCGTGCAGTAACCGATGGAAGTATAATAACTCTGGACGATATAGTTTTCTGCTTCTTCTATGTGGAAGGCCGGGGTGGCACAAAAGGCGTCACCCGGTTCGGAAAGAAGGATCATGTCATCGCTCAGCAGATAGTTAAGGCATTCATACAGCCTGATGGCTGTGAGTATGCATGAAGGCTCAGGGACAAAAGCGTTTTTCGGGCGATAGGATTCTGCCGGGTGTGAAGCCAGGTATGACCGGGGCCTCACCGCCGCAGCAAATTCCCTGATAAAATCCTCAAGCCTGATCTGCTGGTAAAAATGATTGCCTATCCTCACCTGCCCTTCACTTGCAGTGATCATCCTGCGGTTTTCAAGGTTTATGCTGAACAACCCTGTATCAAGATCCGTAATCCACACTCCAAGTGAAAGCAGGCAGTCGGAATCCTCAACCTGGTGTTTGACATGTTCCCTGCTCCAGCCACCCTGGTACATCCCTACGAACTGGGGATGTAGCTCAGGCAATACCGACTTGCTTCCGAGCATGGTGGCAAAAGGGACTTCGGTGGATTCAACCAGGTGCAATGCGTTTTTTCCAAGGCCGAAACGAAGCAATTCTATCCCTGCAAGGATCATGGGATGCTCTGCCTTATTGAACACCTCAACTGCCTCTGCAATACAGTCGGCCAGGCTTTCCTTGTTTGAACTTAATGTTCCTGCTTTCCCAAGTTCCCCGGGCTTCCGGCATGGAGCATGGACCATATCGGCAGGAAGTTCGATGTAACCCGGCAGTTTCCGGCTTATTGCATTCTGTATAACGCGGTCAATTTCATCAGGAGCAGTATTGGCATCTGTGAGTAGTACCGCATCTGCAGTGATCTTTTTGTAAATATCCAGCTGCAGGTAATAATTTGAAACCAGGTGATGTACCATAGCCCCTGAATTTCTTCTCTGGGCGGGAGGAGCCCCGCTGATCACAATAAGAGGCACATGCTCCGCGAAAGCACCGGCCACGGCATTCAGTATGCTCAGTCCCCCTACCCCGTAGGTCACCACGGCAGCGCCTGCCCCATTGAGACGCGCGTATCCGTCGGCTGCATAACCTGCATTCAGTTCGTTGCAGGTGCCTACCCATTGAATGGGGCTGGTAACGATCTCATCGAGAAAATCCAGCACATAATCACCGGGGACTCCGAAAACATGTTTAATCCCTATCTCCTGGAGGCGGGAGATAATGTAGCTCGAAACTGTAAAATTTTCCGTCATAGTCTTGTATAAATAAAATTCGTCTGTTAGCAAATATAAGTAAGATGTTGCTTAAAAAGAAAAGGGGAAAAATTTTTATCATGAAAGCCGAACAAGCTATATTTGAAATCTCTTTTAAAACGAAACATGAAAACAAACCGCCGTAACTTTATCAGGACCGCAGCTGCCGGGATTGCTGCTGCCTCACTTGCCGATTTCAGCAGCTTTGCCTCAAATTCAAATTCAATCCAACTGCCTTCCCCCGAACGAAAAGGCAGGAGCGTCATGGGCCTGGCCTGTGAGCCCCTGAAAACCGTCCGTATTGGGCTGGTCGGGCTTGGCATGAGGGGAATGGATACCCTTGGGAGATTAATGTATGTGGATGGCGTTGAGGTTACGGCTATCTGTGATGTTATCCCTGAAAGAGTTGTCCAGGGAAAGAAAGTGGTGACCGATGCAGGAAAGAAAGAACCTGCGGGTTATTCCAAAGGAGATGAAGACTGGATGAACCTCTGCCAGAGGAGCGACGTCGACCTGGTTTACAGCTGCACGCCCTGGCTGTGGCATACTCCCGTCTCTGTCTTTGCGATGAAGCAGGGCAAACATGCTGCCAGTGAAGTACCGGCGGCCACTTCCCTTGAAGAATGCTGGGAACTGGTGAATACTGCCGAAGAAACACAGAGGCATTTTATGATGCTTGAGAATTGCTGTTATGACTTTTTCGAACTCAATACCCTGAACATGGCCAGGCAAGGCGTTTTTGGTGAGATCATGCATGCCGAAGGCGCTTACATCCACGACCTGCGCTGGCTGAAATTCGACAAGGAAAAAGGTTATGCCGGCATGTGGAGGCTGAAATTCAGCAGGGACCATAACGGGAACCCTTATCCCACCCATGGCCTCGGACCCGTTGCCCAGATTCTTTGCATCAACCGCGGCGACAGGATGGACTACCTCAACAGCATGTCGACAAACCAGGTCGGTATGAGCCTGTACGCAAAGGAAAAATTTGGACCCGATAGCCCGGAGGCACGCCAATCATACGCACTTGGGGATATGAACACGACCGTTATCCGCACACTTAAAGGGAAAACTATCATGGTTCAGCATGATACCACCAGTCCCCGCCCATACAGCCGCATCCATATGGTCGTCGGCACCAAAGGCATGGCCAGGAAGTATCCCCTGGAACAGATTGCTTTAGAGCCCAAGGCACACGAATGGCTCAAGGATGAAGAGTATCAGAAACTCATGAAACAATATGAACATCCTCTGGCAACCAGTATAGGCCAGAAAGCCAAACAGGTCGGCGGCCACGGCGGAATGGACTTCATCATGGATTCCCGCCTCAGCTACTGCCTTCGCAAAGGCCTGCCCCTCGACCAGGATGTGTATGACGCAGCCACCTGGTCATCCATCGTCGAACTCAGCAATATCTCGGTGAATAACCGCGGGAATTCGGTGGAAGTGCCTGATTTTACCCGGGGCGCCTGGGTTGATGCGAAACCAATCGGGATTGTTTCAATTGATTAAACAAAAACATTTTTATATGAGAACATTGATTTCCGCCCTCGTTATGATATTACCGGTATCGGCAATCTGCCAGCTGCCGTTTCATCCTCCTGTAACAGAGAAAAAACCGGTAACCGACACTTTACACGGCTACTTCCTTACCGACCAGTACCGCTGGCTGGAGGATAAGACCGATCCAAAGGTCATAGACTGGACAAAAGCCCAGCATGATTATACCGTATCGTATATGAAAGCAACCCAGAAAGATCATCCGGGGCTTCGTGATGAGATCACGGCTTATGTTGACCGGGATTACGAAGGCGCCCTCGATAAAGAAGGGAAACGCATATTCCAGACCATCAAAAAGAAAGGTGATAAGCAGTATTCCCTTTACACCATACTGGGCGGGAAAAAAATCCTGATCTGGGATCCTGTAAAGATTGATACCTCAGGAAAGACTTCAACCTCGGGAGTGGAATATACCTACGATGGTGAAAGGGCTGCAGTGAATGTACAGCAGAGCGGATCGGAGATCGGCATAACGTATTTCATTGATACCAAAACCGGGAAGCAACTTTTCCCTCCTCTTCAGAACACCTTTGGAATACAGTGGACCAAAGACCAGCAGCATATGTATGTAACCCTGCGCAGCCCTGAAGATGTGAAACTCCAGCGCCCGCTGAAAACCTGGCTGTGGAAAGTGGGAGACCCCGCCGATAAAATGAAATTCCTCGGCTCGACCAATGACGCCCAGAATTCCTGGTTCATCTATGATAACAAATACAGCGATGTGACCTTTTTCGGCACCAGCGATTTTTATTCCGATTCGGTGTGGATGAGAAAAACCGGGACGGATGAAAAAGGTTTGCTGATCTATGCAAGCACGAAATTCCAGGCCTATCCTTCGGCGATAGGCGAAAAACTTTACATTCTCACCAATGACAATGCTTCCAACAAACGATTCATGGTGGCCGATAAGGCCAAACCCGAATATAAAGACTGGAAGGTCCTGATCCCTGAAGGTGAAACAGTGATCGAGAATGTGGAAGTCCTGAAAGACGGACGGTTTGTTCTCCAGGATAAAAAAGATATTCAAAGCAGGCTGACCCTGCTGGATGCTGATGGTAAAAAGATAGGGCCAATAAGCCTTCCCGAACTGGGCGATGTTTCTTCATTCGGCTATGATCGTGACGAAGATTCGGTGTATGTTTCGCTGAGTACCTTCACTTCCCCGGGTAAGACCTATATCGCTTCTCCAAAGGATTTCAAATGGAGGCTGTATTACGAGCAGAAAATACCGGTCGACATGTCGAACATTACCGGGGAGATAAAATTTTACACTTCCAAAGACAGCACCCGAATCCCTGTGCTGGTGGTCCATCGAAAGGATATGAAGCTCGACGGCACAAACCCTGTTCTCATCACAGGTTACGGCGGTTTCCTCAGCGGGATCAAACCCGGATTTTTCGGAGGATATGCACCCCTGATCAACCGGGGGGTTGTTGTTGTTGAGCCCGGAATACGAGGCGGTGATGAATACGGGGAGTCATGGCATCAGAACGGAATGTTGTTCAAAAAACAAAACTGCTTCGACGACTTCAATACCTGTGCCGAATGGCTTGTCCGCGAAAAGTATACTACTTCAAACCACACTGTGGCCTGGGGCGGCAGTAACGGAGGCTTGCTGATGGGTGCCATCGCTACCCAGCGCCCCGATCTGTATAAGGCAATCCTGTGCGCGGTGCCTCTGATCGATATGATCCGTTACCAGAAGTTCCTGATTGCAAGGTACTGGATTCCCGAATACGGCACCTCCGAAAATGAAGCCGATTTCCGCAACCTGCTGCAGTACTCGCCTTACCAGCACATCCGGCAGGGAGTGAATATGCCAACCATGCTCATACGCACAGGCGCCAACGACAGCCGGGTAGATCCCCTTCATGCCAAGAAGTTCACCGCAGCTCTGCAGAACAACCAGGGTCAGATAAATCCCGTCATGCTATACATTGACTACAATGTGGGGCATGGCTCAGGACAGGCCACGAAACAAAGGATTGAGAATTCCACGGTGGATTTCGAATTCCTGCTGAACCAGCTGGGGTTATAACGCCTGAATGTGGATGCTAAAGGCTGAGTTCAAGGTTTTTCCCTGTTTCGAATTCATAGGTAAATCCCGGGCCTTTAACTTTAGCCAGAGTTCCGCCTGCATGCAAATGCAAATCTCCCTGCTGCCTTGATTTCAATATATTCGCCAGGGTAATGGCTTTTTCAAGCCCATCGCCTCGTTTGTAATTCACCACCTCATCAGGCAGTGAAAGGCGCTTGCCTTCATAAATGGATTCATCGTGCCAGGATCCAAGTTCAGCGTAGATCTCTTCAAGAGATTTATCTTTGAAATAAGCAATTGAAACCGGGTTGCGTTCGAAAACAGCTTTGAAGAAAGGTTTCCAGTCGCAGGTATCCATGAACCTTCCGGCATAAAAGGCAAGGTCGGCAGAAGGGTTGGTGGCACGCATGGAGGAAACCGATGCGATGATCTCTTCTCTTGAAGAAAGTGGCGAGATTGCGAAGTAGCGAAGTAGCGAAAAGTTTTTGTTCTCAGAGGGGATGCGGGGAACAAGGTGGACGAATTTTTTAAAGTCGCTTACGAAGTCTTCATGTTCTTTCAATTCAGGGAACTTCTCCATAAGCAGGTTGATGAATTCCTGGTAGGGCCTGGTTTTGAAGATATCATCCTCGAAAGTCAGGATCAGCCTGCCGGGATACTGCCTGAGGTTCATCTCTTCTTCATCCATCTCGCAGAGAATCTTTCTCCCTGACTTGTCGCCCAGGCGGTTCTTGCTTCCATGCTCATACCCGAAAGCCCTTTCAAGCTTGATGAATTTGTTCGTACCCTGGCAGAAGAATGCGATCTGGAAAAATTTCTGGTAACGGCTGTAATCTCTCAGTAAGTTAATAAAAATTTCCCAATTGACAGGGGTTTCCAGGTATTTCGCGAGTTTCTCCCTGAAGCGCTTATAGGCAGTCTGGTCTATTGAAGCTTCAGGATATACCGAGTGGATATAGCCACTGGGATGAGCAACGATGGTTACCTGCTCATGCTCCATGGCTCGCCGGGCCAGGGCCGAAAGTTCAGTGCCGTTATACCACATCGACTTGGTAACCACGCGTCGGTTGTTGGTTATCACCCCCTCGTCTATCAATATGAAATTCTGGGAATGAAGCGGTGTCCCCATCATGAATATATCTTCCAGCGGCACCTTGGCTACGATGAACAGGGCTGCAACATAGAGGCATGCAAGGGAAACGCATTCTCCCGCACCATTGCTGTGATCAGGTTTGAACCTGAAAGCATTCATGGCTTCTACGGTCTCGGTCTTCCAGTAGGGGATGATCTCGGTATCGAATTTATCCAGTCCGAAATGCTTACGGATATCGAGATCAAAATAATATTTATCCCCTTCATACCCGAACAAAGCGTTGGACCCCGACAGGGTTTCCATATCGATGAATTCCCTGAAACGGTTTACCTCAGTCTGCTTATCGGTAAGCCCCCAGGTTTCCAGGTCGAGGTTGAAATCGTAATGCTCCATGATGTACTGCTTTACCCTGTGCATTTTCTTCAGGGGCCCCATCTTGTCTATCGCCGCAAACCATGGATCGTCGCGCCATTTCCAGATCTCGGGCGACATTATATTTGCATAGACCAGGGCATATAAAAGTTCAGGGAAGATGAAAATTTCCATGTCCGACAGGGTAAATGCCGAACTGTATTTTTCAAGGTCCCTTTGATTGAATTCTCTTGAAGTATGATGTTTTGTCATGGAGCCAAAGTATGAATTTGCGCCGGATGGTTGTAAGGATAGTGTTACGTCTCTCCCTCATCCGCCTGCAAAATTAACCAAAAAACAGCCTCTATCCTTGTGAAATTCATCAAATTCCTGTACGTTTGTGATACTAAAACACGAATTATGTATTACTCAGGAAAAGAAATCGTTGAAATCGCCGTCCGCATTGAAGAGAACGGATATGCCTTTTATATTGCCGCTGCCGAAATGATACGGGAGTCAACCGACATCAAGAACCTGTTTATCGACCTGGCTGAACAGGAAACCATGCACACTGCAACTTTCCAGAAGATCTTTGACCATTATGAGCCCGAGGATTACGAGCAGGGGGATGAAAGCTTTTCGGCTTACATCCAGAACCTTGCCGACAAGCATATTTTTGGAAAGCCTGCAGCCGGGGCATCCCTTGCAGCAACGCTGAAAACGCCTAAAGAAGCTCTTGAAATTGCATACCAGTTTGAGATTGACAGCGTGGCTTTTTACAAGGAGCTTTACAATAAGGCAAAAAGCGATTCAAAGGCCCTGATCAAAAAGATCATCGCCGAGGAAGAAGCGCATGCAGCAAGGATCAAGAGGTTCCTTTAATCAGTAACCTGCTGTTTTTAAAAAGTTAATCATCAGTTGCCGGCCCGTACGGAGGTATTCAGGCTGCTCATTCCGGAATATTGCGTTCAGATTTTCTTTGTCGGTTTTGAGCAGGTCCTCGTCTTCATTCATCCAATTTTCAAGCATTTCAGCCGTCAGTTCAAAATGGCATTGTATGCCGTATGCATTGGCGCCAATCCTTACGACCTGGGTGGGGCAGAACTTCCCGCTTGCCAGCAGCTGCATGTGATCAGCAAGCAGAACCGTTTCACCGTGAAGATGAAAAACCTTTAATGACTCCTCCGGGGTCACTGTAAAATCAGCCATTTACGGTTACAAATGTGGTGGCTTTTTTTTATTCGGGACATTAAACTCAGGAACCAAGGCCCTGGAGTTTAACGAGACGAACTGTTACCCCCAGATCATGTACCGTGTAGGCTGGTTGAACCGGAGAAAGTTCATTGCTTCATAGATGTTATAAAACCGAAAAATTGCCGACTCCTTACCGCCGAGGGAAAACAGGGTTATTTTAAAGGTGTATGACCAGTTTACCGCATGGCCGTTGTGGTGCAGGATGACCTTACCGGATTCAGAATATCAAAACATTATTGAAGGTGAAATTCTTAAAATTCTTGATTTTCCAACGCCTTCTTAAAAAAGCTTATATAAAAAGTTGCAATCTGTTGTTTTTTTCACTATACTTGTTTTTATGATAATAGGAATTTTATTTGCTTAGGTTGCTTCATACTTCCATAGGCACCCATTGCTTTTTAACATTTTTACCCATGAAGAAGTTTTATATTTTCCTTTTCTTTTACTGTTTTATCACAACCAATAGTCTTTCGCAAAATTGGGTAAGAACTTTTTCAAATGGTGCATTGGTTGCTGTACATTGGGTAATTGAGACATATGATCATGGTTATATTACATTATGCAATCAAAATCCACCAGGCTATCTTTGGTTAATTAAAACCGATATTAATGGTAATAAATTATGGGAAAAGAAAATCGGGGCTGGTTCCTATAGTATTGTTTTTTGGAATATTGCGCAAACCAGCGATGGAGGGTACATTTTAACAGGAGGTTTTAACAAATATGATATAAATAATCAGGATCCTGTTCTCATCAAATTGAATGCATGTGGTGAACTCGATTGGTGTTCAGTTATTCATACACAGGGCAGATATGATTTTGCAACCCGGTGCAAACAAACTTCAGAGGGAGAGTACGTGATGCTTACAATGTATTCAGATCCACACTATATTGTTAACTTATTCAAATTTGACTGGAATGGAAATTTATTATGGAAAAGAAACTATCGACCCGATAGTTTGATTTTTGATGAAGAACCTTGGGACGTCAGGGTTGATCCTGATGGATACCTTATTTCAGGGAAATGCTATTATCCTGATCCAAATAATCCTAATATCGGATGGGAGAGACCCTATTTTATAAAGACAGATACGAGCGGTAATTTAACCTGGTGGTTAGTTTATGGAAGCATCAGTGGGTATCACGGATATTCGTGGGATGCAACACAAAAAAGTTCAACAGGCAATTACTATTCTTTTGTTGTCCATAGCAATTATTGTGATACTCCCGGTTTTGTCAAAGTCCTTTCAGATGGGACACAATCATATAATCACGATTTACTTAACGGACTTTGTCCGGGAGGATATTGGGGATCTTTAAATTTCGTTGATGATACAACCCTTATCACTCATGCATATAGTACCGTTGCGAGTCAAAATATCCATAAGTGGCTGCTATTGGATACTCTCGGTAATTTAAAACTATCAAAAGATTATCCCTCATGGATCGATGGTACTGCTCACACAGCCAATGCCAGGGATAGGAAGTTCATCAGCGTGGCTCAGGTAAACGATTATTGGCTTTATCTGTACAAACTTAATGCTGATTTGAATTATGATTCAATCTATACCCATCAGTATGTCTATGACAGCCTTTGTTCCGGCGGGGTGATTTCAGATACCATCGATCCGGATTGTGACCTGATTGTTGGAATTGACGAATATTCCAGCAGATCAGAGGCATCTCAATTGATGGTTTATCCTGATCCGGCAACTTCGTCGGTTACAATTGAGTTTCCAAACTATTTACAACTTGTTGATAAAAAATTGGGCATGACTACAGTATCCAACTTTTATCAATGGGATGCAATAATGCTGGAAGTATTTGATCAGCAGGGGAAAATGATTTATTCCCGGCAAATTCCTAAAAACCAATTGATTTTGCAAGTGGATGTCTCGGATTGGGTTCGCGGGAT
The DNA here is from genome assembly GCA_037141915.1 of Bacteroidota bacterium. Taxonomy (GTDB): domain Bacteria; phylum Bacteroidota; class Bacteroidia; order Bacteroidales; family FEN-979; genus CAIRDP01. Next base: position 24,955 of record JBAXBP010000004.1, read on the forward strand.
GTACTATTTTAAACTTCAGTTTAAAAACCGGGATGTATCAGGGAGAAAAATAATATTAAGATAACTAACCGCTAAACATTTATCTCACTTGACAATTTTGGCATGTCTAATGATCCTGCTTATTCATTAAATAAACATTAACACCCAATTGGATTGGATCAAACCAGTAAATACCTAGCACCCCAATTGAAGTTATAAGAAGAAACACACGAGGTCGGTAACGGAATATTTTATTCCCCTTTCTTTCAGGACTTCCTCAAGAAGCCCGGGGCCTTCGCTTGTTTTATTTTTTATGATCAGTACCTTTTTCACTATTGTTCCGTTTCATAAGGCAAAACTATTCCATTCAGGGTTCCCACATCAAAATTGCGTAAATTTGACTGGTCCTGAATATAATATGTTATCAACGGGCCTGAGCCTGAAATAATATTCATTCATATGAAAAAACCGGTAAAACGTGTCCTTTACGGATTCCTTGTTTTCCTCGGCATACTGGTCCTTGCGGCCGGATTTTTTGGTTTCAGGTTCTGGTACGGCACAAGGGATATGACCCCCGCTGAAACTCAGAAGATCAACGACTCGGTCTTTTGCGTGAAAGATAAATTCGTGAATGCATATTTTTTCAGGACCAGCCAGGGTTATGTGATGGTGGATGCAGGGGTGGGCCAGGATAATTTTCTTGCCCAGATGCATAAACTGGGAATTCAGCCTGACCAGGTGACGATTATCCTTCTTACCCATACCGATTCGGATCATACAGGCGCCATGGGCAGTTTCAAACATGCAAAAATTTATATGCATAAGGACGAGGAGCAGATGATCAACGGCAAGAACGGGAAGATGTTTTTTCTTCGTCCGCATTGGAAATACGCTCCTTACACCCTGCTGAGCGACCGCGACACCCTGAATATAGCCGGCCTCCGCATACAGATCATTCACACTCCCGGCCATACGCCCGGCTCATGCTGCTACCTCTTCAACCATGAATACCTCGCAACCGGAGATAACGTGGCTTATAAGAACGGGAAGTTCGTGCATTTTACCGATTTTTTCAATATGGATACACCTGCCCAGGAAGCAGCGCTGAAGAAGGTTCCCGAACTGAACACCACTCCTTTCATCCTGATGGCCCATCATGGCATAGTACACCAGGCTTTAGACGATTGCCCGGTGGAGATAAAGAAGGTTAACGGGACTTATTTTCTTGTAACCATAGATTTTAAAGGGCTTTCACATAAGGACATGGGCAGGATGTATGGTGAAAAACTCCTTAAGGCCATGCCGGAATACGCTAAGGTCATGGACGAAATGATGAAGGACCAGTTTGATCTTCTGAAGCAGGCAGGGCTGACATTTGAGATCGTTAAGAACCGGGCTGTTGCACTTGAACAGGCCATTCAGCCTGAATACAGGGATGAGATCGAAGGCATGGCCACACTCTTTCCTTCAGTTAAAGATGAGCCCGGTGACGGGGTTTTTTCGAGAAATGAGTTCCTGGTATGGCAGTTTTTTGCGGATGTGGTCCGCCCTACCCAATGTTCCGCTTCGGCCGCCTTTGCCGATGCTTCGGCCAGCGGCAACACTATCGTGGGCCGAAACCTCGACTGGTATGCCCTCAAAGACAACAGCCTGGCCAAGATCCATGCGGTCACCCTCATTCATCACGGCAGCAGTTCGGTTGTTTTCGTTAATTTTCTCGGGCAACTTACGCCTGTCAGCGGCTTCAACGATCACCATGTATTCGGCGCCATCCTCGATTGCGAAACCGGTGCCGCTTATCCCCCGGTGCAGGGCAGGCGTTCCTATCATTTCGACCTCAGGTACGGGCTGGAACATGATTCAACCATTGCAGGTCTTTCTGATTTCATGAAGGATAAAGATTATACTTTCAATCATTTGATTTTCCTGGCGGATGAACACTCTGCCGGGGTCCTTGAGGATAACATCGGCAGCAAGGCACGCTCACTTCGCACCCCTTCTTCCAAGGTGCGGGCAGGTGCCGAATGGGGGATTGCCAATACTATCGCCACGGTGAACGACAACCGCCTGCCGGGCAATTTTGTCGAAACGCCTGAATACCCGGGCAACCTCAAACGCTGGGCCAACCTTAAAACCCAGTATTCTTCCCAGTTGAAATCGGGAAAGATAGATATCGAAAAAATGAAGCTGATCGTGGGATTTCCTTCAACGGATGGAAATGCAAAATCGTCCGGGGCCCTGTTCCGTTCAAACGACCATGCTCCGACTATTCAGTCCATCGTCCTTAAAATGGACACCTATGAACTCTGGGTGGCTTTTGCACCCCAGGGTAAACTTCCAATGAAACCCTCATTCCTGCAGGTATTCGGCGGCAACCCTTTTATAAAAAACTAATTTGAATCAATGATCACAGTCTCAAACCTGGGCATCCAGTTCGGCAAGCGCATTCTGTTCCAGGATGTGAACATGGTGTTCACTCCCGGCAACTGCTACGGGATCATCGGGGCCAACGGCGCCGGCAAATCCACCTTCCTGAAATTGCTCTATGGTGAGATGGATTATACCAAGGGAATCGTAACATTCGGGCCAGGCGAACGACTGTCGGTTTTGAAGCAGAACCATGCCGAATTTGATGAATATCCTGTGCTCTCCACTGTGCTGATGGGCCATTCAAAGCTGTGGGAGATCATGAACGAAAAGGATCTGCTGTATGCAAAGACCGATTTTTCGGAAGCGGATGGACACAGGGCTTCGGAACTGGAAGAAGCATTTGCTGCCATGGATGGCTGGAATGCCGAAAGCAATGCGGCCAGCCTGCTCAGCGGGCTGGGTATCAAAGAAGACCTGCATCCTAAACTGATGAGGGAACTCAAGGGCCGCGACAAAGTTAAAGTTCTGCTTGCCCAGGCTCTCTTTGGAAAACCTGATAACCTCCTTCTTGACGAGCCCACCAACGACCTTGACCTTGATACCGTGAACTGGCTCGAGGGCTACCTTGCAAATTTTGAAAATACGGTGCTGGTGGTTTCCCACGACCGGCATTTCCTCGATACCATCTGCACCCATATCGTCGATATAGATTTCGGCAGGGTGCAGCAGTTCCCGGGGAATTACAGCTTCTGGTATGAATCCAGCCAGCTGGCCCTGAGGCAGCAGCTGGCCCAGAATAAAAAAGCCGAAGAGCGTAAAGCCGAACTGCAGGAGTTCATAAGGCGTTTCAGCGCCAATGCTTCGAAGTCGAAGCAGACCACCAGCCGTAAAAAGATGATAGAGAAGCTCAACATAGAGGAGATCAGGCCATCAACCCGCAAATATCCGGGCATCATTTTCACCCCCGACAGGGAACCGGGAAACACCATCCTCGAGGTGCACGACCTCAGTAAAACAATGGATGGGTCCCTGCTGTTTAAAAAGGTAAGTTTCACCATGCAGAAGGACGACAAGGTGATCTTCCTCTCACGCGATCCCCGCGCCATGACCGCCCTTTTCGAGATCCTCAAGGGTCATCAGCCTCCAGATACAGGGACTTTTACATGGGGTCAGACCATCACCAAAGTCTACCTGCCCCTGGAATATGAAAAACTTTTCCAGACCGATATGAACCTGATGGAATGGCTCGCCCAGTTTTCAAAAGATACCAGCGATAACTACCTCCGCGGATACCTCGGGAAGATGCTCTTCACAGGCGAAGAAATTTATAAGAAAGCCAACTTGCTCTCAGGAGGGGAAAAAGTGCGCTGCATGATCGCACGCATGATGATCCGCAATGCGAATGTCATGATCCTCGACACCCCCACCAACCACCTCGACCTGGAGTCTATACAGGCCTTCAATAACACCCTGACTAAATTCAAGGGAAACCTCCTTATGTCTTCTCACGACCACGCTTTCATCCAGACCGTCTGCAACCGCATCATCGAGATCTCCCCCAAAGGAATGATCGACAAACGCATGGAATACGATGATTACGTGACCGACGAAAGGATCAAAGAACTGAGGGAAAAATTATATTAGTCCCTTCAGCCGGAAAAGTAAAATCCCTGCAATGATTGCTGATAATTTGCGGATCAGGTTGTTAATTCTTTCTCCAGCGTAGTTTCAATGAACTTATTTAAAGAAACTCCTTCCTGTTTGGCTTTAATAAATGCACGACGGTGAACTTCAGCGGACAGACGGATGTTAAAACTGCCTTTGAAAGGTTTTTCAGGTTGAATGTTTTTTTCTTTGCAGAATGCCAGGTATTCGTCTATTGTACGTTCGAAGGAATCTTTAAGTTCATGGGCATCATCTGATTCGAAGGTAATCAGATCATTGATGTGCTCTATCTTTCCCCAGAATACTTCGTCATCGGAAGAAAAATTCACAGAACCCATATAGCCTTTATAAAGGAGGATGTTTGTTGTTCTATGCCCTACCGGATTCTTTTCTTTTCTTTTCATGAAATCCCATTATATCATTTCATTCTTTTTTAATTTTAGGATAATTAGTGATAGAACATAGGTCTTCAGCTCTTTCCCCTGATGCGGTTTATGAAACATGATTTTGTCATTCAAGCGTTTGTTATAGAACATCACTGCTGAGCCAGATGTTTTACCTCTGTTTTCCTCTGCATATCCAAATCCGCGTAATAACCGGACCATTTCGTCATAAGTAAATTTTTTTGGCCCGGCCAGAAGTTTTTGAACCAGCTTTTCCTGAATACTCATTGGAACTTCTTTTACAAAAGTAGAACAAAAAAGCGTTTCTTGCAACTATTATTTAGTTGCATTTTAAAATAAACCGGCAAATCCCCCAGGGTCCGTCCCAGATGGGAATTAACCCGGAGAGATTAAACACTTAATCCGCCTTAAGGCAAAAAGTGATAATGAAAAAAAATTATTCTGAAGCTAGATCAACCCGCTAATAAGGAAAGGAAGGAGTCCCAGCAGTATTGTCAGGATCGTAAGGAATAGGATTGAGATCCTGAAGGGACGTCCAACCTGCAGGACGATCCCGTTGTCTTCCCTGAAATACATGGCAATGATGGGCTTAAAATAATAGCCCACACTTATGGCTGATCCTGCAATTGCAACGATCACCAGCCAAAGCCAGCCCTGTTCAATGGCTGCTGCAAAGAGAAAATACTTTCCTATAAAGCCCGCCAATGGCGGAATCCCGGTGAGAGATAACATGGCCACGGCCAGGGTGAAGGCCTCGATTCGGTTTTTCTTTGCGATGCCGTTGAATGAGCCGAAATAATCATTTCCCATGGCTTCCCTCACCAGAATAAGGATTGCAAATGCAGCGATGGTGGCTATGGAATATGAGATTGAATAGAACAGAAGTGCGTTTGCAGTCAGGCCCGAAAACGCAACCATGGCCAGCATCATATAGCCCGAATGGGAAATGCTTGAATAGGCCAACATTCTCTTGAGGTTTGGCTGATATAAGCCTGTCAAATTCCCAATAACAATAGTGATTGCCGCCAAAACGGCTATGGTCATCTCCCATACTCCGTGGATGCCGAAGAAGGTAATGCTAAAGAAACGGTACATGGCGAAAACGCTGGCTGTTTTAACTACGGTTGCCATGAATGCAGTAAGCAGGGTTGGTGTTCCTTCGTACACATCAGGCGCCCAGAAATGGAAAGGCGCGATGGCTATCTTGAACAGCAGTCCTATGATCAGCAGGAAGAGCCCTGCTTTGAACATAGGCGGCAGTCCTGCACCGGCATGCTCCGCCACATAGGAATGTATGGCATAAAGGTCGAATGAGCCGCTGGAGCCATAGATAAGGGCTATGCCGAATAACAGGAAGCCTGAAAGGAATGAGCCAAGGAGGAAATATTTTAAGGTAGCTTCGTTGGATGTGATGGCTTCTTTATGGCTGCCTGCAAGCACATACAAGGCAATTGAAAGTGTTTCGATGCCTATGAAAAGCATGACGAGGTTTCCGAAGTAGCTCATCAGCACCGCCCCTACAAGAGCGAAGATCATGATGGCGTAAATGTCGTCGAGGGGACGAACGACCTTACGGTAGTACTGGGCTGCAAACATGAAAATGAGGAAGGTCGAAAAGATCATAACCGAACTGAAGGCTACTCCTGAATTGTCGATGATGAGCATATTATGGAACAGTCCGCGGTTCATGTTCCAGTGCAGCACGGTCATTACAAGCGATGCCAGCAATCCGACGAGTATCAATGGCAGCAGCCAGGTCTTCTTTTTCAGAATGCCGAGAAAAAGCACCAGCACCCCTAAAACCGATAATGATATAATACTATTCATGTTTCTTTCGTGAACCGCGAGTCGTGAACCGTGAACCGTGAACCGTGACTCGTGATGTTGTATTCATTCGTAATTCAAAATTCGTTAATCGAGTATTCGATTATTCATTTAATAATTCCTATGATTTGTCCCACCCCATTCTCCGCCATTTTCATAAACATGCCCGGGAAAATTCCTATCCAGAAAACCATGATCACGATTGCTATAAGCGGTATCATTTCCTTCCAACTCAGATCGCTTACCTGTTCAGTCACGGCATTGGTATTCCCAAGCATAACCCTCTGGTACATCCACAGCATATAAACTGCGCTGAAAATGATCGTCAGTCCTGCCACTGCTGCAAAAACCATATTGTATTTAAATATGCCCAGGAGGATGAGGAACTCACCCACAAAGCCGTTGGTCAGCGGCAATGCAATGCTTCCAAGCAATATGATCATGAAGAATGCCGCCAGGCGCGGGGCCTTGATCGCAATCCCTCCAAGTTCCGAAATGCTGGTGGTCTTTGTCCTTGTCTCTATGTATTGTATGATAATGAAAAGCCCCACGATATTGATCCCGTGCGAAACCATCTGTATCATAGCCCCCTGAATTGCCTGTGCATTCAGGACCATGATCCCTGCAGCAACAAGCCCCAGGTGGGCAATTGAAGAATAAGCGATCAGCCGTTTCAGGTCATCCTGCCTAATTGCAATCAGAGAAGCATAAACAATGCCCGTCACTGGTAAAATAATGAACAGGCCGTTGGTAGTGTTAAGCACCGAATAAGTTATCGGTATCATCCAGCGTATCATCCCGAACAGTCCCATTTTGGACATCAGTCCGCCCAGCAGCATGCTGCCAGGATAAGGCGCGGTTACATAGGTATCCGGCTGCCAGGTATGGAATGGGAAAATTGGGACCTTTATTGCAAAGGCGATAAAGAATGCCAGGAATACCCAGATCTGTTCGCCCGGCGTCAGGTTGCTTGCATAAAGCCAGATATGATCGAATAAATGAGGAAGCGGTGTACGGAAGTAAAGGAAAATGATGGCTACCAGCATCAGCAGGCTGCCGCTGAAAGTATAGGCAAAGAATTTAAAGGTGATCCTGATCCTGTCTTTCCCTCCCCAGAAAGCGGCAATAAAATACGCCGGGATCAGCGCGAGTTCCCAGAAAATATAAAACACCATTCCGTCGAATGCGGTGAAAACTCCCATGAGTCCTGCCTGCATGAGAAAGATAAGGCTGTAGAACGAAGCCGTCCTGTCGATCTTCTGCCCGAAAGTGGTGTAAATAATGATGGGTACAAGGAAAGTAGTCAGAAGCACCATCAGCATACTCAGCCCGTCAATCCCGAATTTCAGGCTTATTCCATAACTTGCAAGCCAGTCGAGGCGGAACAGCAGATGGCAATGGCAGTAAAGGAAATACTGGACCAGGGCTGCAATGCTGATGCCGAATTCAACCAATGCCATTGCGAACGCCAGGTTACGGGCCCATTTTTCTTCCTTCACGAAGAACAGGCCGGTTGCCGCAAGCAGGGGCAGGAATATCAGTATAAACGTCAGCATCACAAAAAGATATTAATAAACAGTATCAGCAAAATCCCAAGGATCATAAAGAACAGGTACATGCCCACATGCCCGCTCTGGAGGTAGCGGATTCCATTACTGAATCTCACAACCAGGGTACCGGTCCCGTTTACGATACGGTCGATGAACCTCTCCTCGATGAATTTATGCAGCGCATCCGAAATGCGCAAAGCCGGTCTTACGAAAAGGTAATCGTAAACCTCATCCACATAAAATTTATTTTCGATCAAACGGATAAAAAAGTTCCGGTTATTCGCACCAATTTCTATATTCATTTGCGTGCTCATTTTGGCTTCGCCAAACACGGTTTCCGGTTCTCGTTTCACGAATCTTCGGTATGCGACATAAACCATCAGCAGTACCAGCAGAAGAACCACCACCATATTCGACCACTCCAGTCTTGCAGCCACATGATGAGGCTGAAGCTGGTTAAGCCTTACTGCATCGGCAAAAACAGGCGCAAGGAATTCTTTAAGCATACCGCTCCCACCCATGATCTCCGGGATGTTCAGGAAACCCCCGAAGAACGCCAGGATGGCAAGTATGAATAGCGGTATTGTCATCACTGAAGGTGATTCATGTATTTTTAATGACTGCGGATCACTACCTCTGTTTTTTCCTGCAAAAGTGAGAAAGAGCAGGCGGAACATATAGAAGGCCGTCATCATCGATACTCCCACGGCAACCACCCAGAGCGGCAGGCTTGATCCGAATACGTTGCCCAGGATCTCATCCTTGGAGAAGAATCCCGAAAGCGGCGGCAATCCGGCAATAGCCAGGGTGCCGACCAGGAATGTCCAATAAGTTTTCGGCAAGGCATTTTTCAGCCCTCCCATTTTCCTGATATCCTGTTCCCCTTCAAGGGCATGGATGACGCTTCCCGCCCCGAGGAACAGCAGGGCCTTGAAGAAGGCATGGGTCATAAGGTGGAACATGGCCCCTGTAAATGCTCCCACGCTTAATGCAAGAAACATGTATCCGAGCTGGCTGATGGTTGAATATGCCAGGACTTTCTTGATATCGTTCTGAAAGATGGCTATTGTCGCGGCCAGAAGCATGGTGGCCAGGGCCGTGATGCCCATGACTTCCATGGTGACAGGTGCAAGAACATATAACACACCCGAACGTGCAACCATATATACGCCTGCCGTGACCATGGTTGCTGCATGTATCAAGGCTGAAACAGGGGTAGGGCCGGCCATTGCATCGGGGAGCCAGGTGTACAAGGGGATTTGGGCGCTTTTGCCAACAGCACCAACGAACAGAAGCAGTGTAATGGCAACCATTGTCTCACTTCCGGGTGACATTGTTTTTGCCAGCGCAAAGACTGCTTGATAACTGAAACTCCGGAAAGTTGTAAAAATAAGGAACATCCCCAGCAGGAACCCCAGGTCGCCTATGCGGTTCATGATAAATGCCTTTTTTGCGGCATTGTTGAACTGCTGGTTTTTAAACCAGAAACCGATCAGCAGGTAAGAACACAAGCCTACGCCTTCCCATCCGATGAACATCACTGCATAATTCGCACTCATCACCAGGATCAGCATGAAAAAGATGAAGAGGTTCATGTATGCAAAAAAACGGTTGAACCCCTTGTCGTGCGACATGTAGCCGATGGAATACACATGGATCAAAAACCCCACCCCGGTAATGATCAGCATCATCAGGATTGACAGTGGATCGATGAGGAACTCGAAGGGTATGGAAACGGGGCCGAGGGAAATCCAGTCAAAAAAGCGAAAAGCGAAAGGCGAAAGGCGAAAACTAAATAATGTAACCAGTGATAGGATAAATGAAATGAGAATTGTTCCCGGGCCGATCAGTGAAGCAAGCTTTTTTGGAATGCTGCGATAGCCCAGGCCCAGGATGATGAACCCAAGAAGAGGAAGAGCAGGAATTAAAAGCAGTGTTACATTTATCATAAAATTTCGCTTTTCGCCTTTCGCTTTTCGCTTTTTACCACTTTAACTTGTTCAGCACATCAATATCTATCGAATGCGTCGTCTTATATATCAGCACAAAAATCGCCAGCCCTATGGCCACCTCGGCAGCAGCAACCACCATGATGAAAAACACGAAGATCTGCCCTGCCGGGTCGTTCGAATATGCCGAAAACGCCGCCAGCAGCAGGTTCACCGAATTGATCATCAGCTCGACCGACATCAGTATCACCAATGCATTCCTTTTGATCAGCACCCCTATCACCCCTATCGAAAACAGCATGGAGCAGAAGATCAGGTAGTGGTTTATCGGTATGGTCGTAAGTGTGTTCATTGATTTTGAATAATCGGATACTCGAATAACGAATTTTGAATTGCGAATTATTTAACTGGTTTGATTTTACGGTTTTCTTCGGCTGTTTGAATGCTTTTCACAAAAATTGAAATAAGTTCATTGCATTCAGAAATCGACTGTTCCAGATTTCCTTTCTCTTTATTTATTCCTATTTTCTTTTGCAGAATTTGCAAGGTTATATATGCTTCTCTTAGTTCCTTGAGACAAACTTTCATTTTATGAATAAAATCTACCGAAGACTCAGCGCTTCGTGCTTCCCCGTAATTTAAAGCCGGGGATGTACCTGATCTGATCAATTGATCTGAAAGGTATCTGACCGCTTTCGACTCAGGCAAACTTTCTGTGAGATTCAAGATCATCACAGAAAATTCAATCAATCGCTTTTCAAGTTTTTCTACGCTTTCTCTCCTGTCCATTCTTACTTCAAAATTCGTTATTCGATTATCCGAGTATTCTCTTCTTCTTTTCCCATTCTTACTTCATCATTCGTTATTCGAGTATTATTCGCACCAATTTTTAATTTCATTTGTGTGCTCATTTCGGCTTCGCAAAACGAGTATTCATTTCTTAATTCTTACTTCAAAATTCGTTATTCGAGTATTCGAGTATTCATTTTCTTCCCTCATATCTGTTCCTTCTTCCCCAGCAAGACCGCTCCCACCATCGCCGTTAAAAACAGTATCGATGAAACTTCGAACGGCAGCATATAATCCCTGTAAAGTACTATTCCCAGTTCTTTCACCAGCCCTATCTGCGATCCTTCGGGTTGCTGCATAACATGCAGGTCATAGCCCCTCAAAACCCCGATAAGTACCATGCCAAGCATAACTCCGGCAATTATGGCCGAAGCTTTTACCCAGATTGGCTTCGGGGATTGTTCGTCCTGATTAAGATTTAAAAGCATCACGGTAAACAGGAAAAGCACCATGATGGCGCCGGCATATACGATGATGTGGACAATAGCCAGGAACTGGGCGTTCAGGAGGATATAATGCCCCCCGATGGCGAAAAAGGTCAGGGTAAGATAAAGTACGCTGTGGATGGGCTTCTTTGAAAGCAGCATCATCACGGCGCTGTATAGTGCGAGTGAAGAAAGGAAATAAAATATGTAACTAGTGAACATTATGCCTCTGATTTTTATCCTTTTTAAACTCCAGTACTTCGGCTGTCTGCCGTTTGCTTACATCTATTCTTTTTGAAGGATCAACAGGTTCTACCAGTAAATCCTTTCCATAGATGAATTTATCCCTGTCATAACCGGCCTTCACAATTTCTTTCGTGAGGAAGATCGCTTCCTTGGGACAGGCTTCTTCGCAGAGCCCGCAGAATATGCACCTGAGCATATTGATCTCGTAGGTGGATGCATATTTTTCCTCCCTGTACAGATTTTCCTCTCCTGGTTTGCGTTCTGCTGCCACCATGGTGATTGCTTCGGCCGGGCAGGCGACTGCGCAGAGCCCGCAGGCCGTGCAGCGTTCCCTTCCCTCGTCATCTCTTTTCAGCACATGCCTGCCCCTGTAAATTTCGGAAAATTCCCGTTTCACTTCAGGATAGCGCACCGTGGTCTTTTTCTTGAAGAGATGGCCGAATGTGATCCACATACCTTTCAGGATGGCAGGCAAATAGATCTTCTCCCAAAAAGACATCTTTTTGTTGGAAACGACCCTGCTCCGTTTAGTCAATCCTGTCACAGCCCTTATTTATTTAATAAAATTACCACTCCTGTTATCAGAATATTCAGAATTGCCAGCGGTATCAGGCCTTTCCAGCCAAGCCTCATAAGCTGGTCATACCTGAAACGGGGCAAAGTCCAGCGAACCCACATGAAGATGAACCCGAAGAACGTGATCTTTGCAAACAGCACCAGGAAGCTTACAAAGGCAAACGCATTGGGTGAAAGACCAAGCCTGTCAATGAAAGGAAAATGATATCCGCCCATAAACAAAGTAGCCATTACCGCTCCTGAAATGAACATATTGATATATTCCGAAAACAGGTAGAATCCCAGTTTCATGCTGCTGTATTCGGTATGGTAGCCTCCCACCAGTTCCGTCTCGCATTCGGGAAGGTCAAAAGGTGAACGGTTTGTCTCTGCAAATGCACAGATAAGGAAGATCATGAATGCCACGGGCTGGTAAAAGATGTTCCAGTGAAGGCCCTGTTGCTGGTTCACGATTTCGCGCATACTCAGCGAACCTGTCATCATCACTATGGCGATGATCGACAGGCTCATAGCCAGTTCATAGCTGATCATCTGGGATGATGCGCGGATGGCACCCAGTAACGCATATTTGTTGTTGGACGCCCATCCCCCGATCATAATGCCGTAAACACCGATGGAAACAATGGCAAAGATGTAGAGAATTCCAATGTTCACATCCGCCATCTGAAGGCTGTAGGTTTGTCCGTTGACGACAATATCGGGGCCCCAGGGGATTACTGCGCTGGTAAGACAGGCAATGAACATGGTCAGCGAAGGGCCAAGGATATAGAGGAATTTATCTGCCGTGTTGGGCATGAATTCTTCCTTGAAGAAGAGCTTTATGCCGTCGGCAAGGGGCTGAAACAATCCCCATGGGCCCGCCCTGTCGGGGCCGAACCTGTCCTGGAAGAACCCGGCCATCTTTCGTTCGATTAATGTCGAATACATGGCCACAACAAGGCTCATCACCAAAACGGCGGAGGCAAGCAGGATTTTAAATATCAGCATTGTGCCCATTATTCCTGTGGTTCCGTTGTACCTTCGATAGGATGAATGATAGATCCCTTTTTCATTTCTTCATAATGATTACTGCTGATGACCGATTTCCGTTTGATCTTTCGCGGCCCTTCGATCACCCAGTCATTCATGTCTTTCTTCTCAAACCTGCATTCATTGCAGATGAATTCCTCTACTTCCCCGAACTGGTCCTTACGGCCCGTGATGCGGTAGATCTCGTTCCCGAACATCCATGCTGCGACTTTCCCGCTGCATTTGCTGCACTCCCTGTGCGCATCCATGGGTTTCAGGAACCAGACCCTGCTCTTGAAACGGAAAGTCCTGTCGGTAAGCGCTCCCACAGGGCATACGTCTATCATGTTCCCCGAAAAATCATTGTCAATTGCAGCCTGGATGAAAGTGCTGATTTCCATGGTATCTCCACGGTAAAGCATGCCGTGGGCACGCTTATTTGTGATTTGTTCTGCTGCCAGAACACAGCGGTAACAATGTATGCAGCGGTTCATATGCAGCTTGATCAGCGGGCCTATGTCCACAACGGGATATTCCCTCCTGGGTTCAAGTGTAATGGTTTCTTCAATCCCGAACCCGAAACTCAGGTCCTGCAGGTCGCATTCCCCTGCCTGGTCACATACGGGGCAATCCAGAGGGTGGTTTAAGAGAAGAAATTCAACAACTCCCTTGCGGGCGATTTTTACTTCCTCCGAAAGGGTATTTTCAACTACCATCCCGTCCTGTACCGGTGTACTGCAAGATGCTACCAGCTTGGGCATGGGGCGGGGGTCCTTGAACGAACTCCTGGCGACTTTCACCAGGCAGCTCCTGCACTTTCCCCCGCTGCCTTTCAGCTTTGTGTAATAGCACATCGCAGGAGGAACAACCTTCCCTCCTATCATGCGCGCCGCTTGAAGGATCGTTGTGCCTTCTTCAACTTCGACAAGGATGTTATCTATCGTTACTTTAAACATTCTAAATTCAGCATTCGTTATTCGAGTATTCGAGTATTCATTTTATATGTGCTTCAAATTCCCCACGAAAATGCCTGATGGCACTTGCAACGGGCCAGGCCGCTGCATCGCCGAGGGGGCAGATCGTATTCCCTTCAATATTCTTTGCGACCCTCACGAGAAGGTCTATATCGCTCTTTCTGCCTTTGCCATGCTCGAGGTGGTACAACACTTTTTCCATCCATCCCGTCCCTTCGCGGCAGGGTGAGCACTGTCCGCAAGACTCATGCCTGTAAAACCTCGTGAGGTTCCAGGTATTCCTGACAATGCACTGATCCTCGTCAAATACGATAAAGCCTCCCGATCCAAGCATGCTTCCGCTCTCAATTTCGCCTTCGGCAAGAGATTCATAACTAATAAGCCGTTGTTCTCCCTTTGCGGTATTCAGTATAAGATCTGCAGGAAGAATGGGCACTGATGATCCTCCTGGGATCACGGCTTTGAGCATTCTGCCGTTGCGTATCCCACCGCAGTATTCTTCAGAATAAATAAAATCCTCAACAGCAAGCCCCAGTTCAATCTCGTAAACCCCGGGCCTGTTGATATTTCCGCAGGCCGATATCAGCTTGGTGCCTGTGCTTTTACCGATCCCGATTTTAGAATAAGCTTCGCCTCCCATCTCAATGATGGTTGCAACAGTTGCGAGCGTCTCAACATTATTGACAACCGTCGGGCAATCATACAATCCCTTGTAAGCCGGGAAAGGCGGCTTTATCCTGGGATTGCCGCGCTTGCCTTCCAGTGATTCAAGCAAGGCCGTTTCTTCCCCGCAGATGTATGCACCTGCACCGGGATGTACGTATATTTCCAGTGAAAAATCTGTGCCGAGTATTTTCTCGCCCAGGTATTTATTTTGTTTCGCTTCGCGGATGGCGGATTCCAATATTCCCACAAGGTATTTGAACTCTCCCCTGATGTAAATATAGCAGGTCTTCACGCCAAGTGCATAACTTGAAATAATAAGTCCTTCTATCAGCAGGTGCGGCAATCTCTCCATCAGGAAGCGGTCCTTGAAAGTCCCGGGCTCGCTTTCATCGGCATTGCACACAAGATAACGGGGCCTGTTGGACTTCCTGTCGAGGAAACTCCACTTCAGACCTGTGGGGAACCCTGCTCCGCCACGGCCGCGAAGACCCGACTTGATGACTTCCTGCTGAACCTGCGCAGGGCTCATCTCAAGAAGGCCTTTGTCGACCGACTTGTAGCCGCCATTCGCCCGGTAAACCCCGAAGGACCGGATGCCCGGTACGTTCACCTTATCTAGGAGAATTGTTCTGCCCATCCTGTTGATTGTCCGTCTTCAGATTTATTCCTGAGGTCTTCAATAATTTTTTCAACCTGTTTGCTCGTCATATGCTCATAAAATTCAGTGTTAACCTGCATGGAAGGGCCGCTTCCGCATGCTCCCAGGCATTCCACCTCTTTCAGGGTAAACATGCCGTCGGGAGTGGTTTCCCCGGTTTCAATATGAAGGTAATCCTTGATATGCTGTAACACCTCTTCTCCGCCGCAGATCGCACACGGACCTGTATGGCAGACTTCCAGTACGTATTTCCCCATTTTTTCAAGATAAAACATTGAATAAAATGTTGCCACTTCGTAAACCTCCATGGGGTTAAGCCCCAACAGTGAAGCCACATAATCCATTATATCCACACTGAGGTAACCACCGAGTTCTTCCTGGGCAATATGCAGCACAGGCAGCAATGCCGATTTCTGCCTTCCTTCAGGATACCTGCGGATGAGGGAGCGGATTTTCTCCAGCGTTTCGTCTGAAAACGAAACAGCTTTGTTCTCCCTTACAAACAAGTGATGGTCTATTTTGGTTCCTTTGTCCATATTAGTTATTCAATCATTTTCGCGACTCGTGATTCGCGAACCGGATCACGGTTCACGAGTCACAGTTCACGAGTCACGGTTCACGCATCGAGCTCCCCCGCTATCACATTCATACTGCTCATCGTCAATATTGCATCCGACAAAACCCCTCCCCTGATCATCTCCGGGTAGGCCTGGTAATAAACAAATGATGGCCTGCGGAAATGCAGGCGGTAAGCTGCCCGTCCTCCGTCACTCACCAGGTAGAACCCAAGCTCCCCGTTAGCGCCTTCTACCGAATGAAAAACCTCACCAACAGGTGCATCGATCTCTCCCATCACTATTTTAAAATGATAGATGAGCGCTTCCATTTTACTGTATACCTCTTCCTTCGGAGGAAGGTAAACGTGCGGGGCATCCACATGGTAATTCCCTTCAGGCAGGTTGTCCAGGGCATTCCTTACCAGTTTAAGGCTCTGCCATATCTCTTCCTGCCGCACACAGAAACGGTCGTACGTATCGCCCTGGGTCCCCAGGGGGATGGTAAAATCAAAATCATCATAAGAACAATAAGGCGTCATCACCCGCACATCGTAGTCCACACCGGCAGCCCTCAGGTTCGGGCCTGTAAACCCATAATTAAGCGCCCTCTCGGCGCTGATCGGACCTACCCTGATAGTGCGGTCCATGAAAATACGGTTGCGCATCAGCAGCTTTTCAAACTCATGAAGCACCTTGGGCAGGCGGTCGAGAAACTCCCTGATCTTCTTATAGACCGTGGTATTGAAATCACGTTCAAATCCTCCTATTCTTCCCAGGTTGGTCGTAAGCCGCGCCCCGCTGATCTCTTCATAGATCTCATAAACCTTTTCCCTTTCCTGGAAAACATAAATAAAGCCGGTAAGGGCGCCGCTGTCAACTCCGACCACCGAATTGCAGACGAGGTGATCTGTAATCCGCGCAAGCTCCATGATAATGAGCCTCATATAATCGATGCGCTTGGTGGTTTTGATGCCCAGGAGCTTTTCAACAGTAAGCTGCCAGCCGATATTGTTGATAGGCGAAGAGCAGTAGTTAAGCCGGTCGGTGAGAGGGGTGACCTGGTAAAAAGGCCTGCGTTCTGCAATTTTTTCAAATGCACGGTGTATGTACCCTATGGTCTGCTCGGCATCAAGAATGATTTCCCCGTCCATCTTCAGGACGTTCTGGAAAATCCCGTGAGTGGCCGGATGCGTCGGGCCGAGATTGAGAGTTGTATATTGCCTAACGTTCAAAATTCTTAATTCGTTAATCGAGTATTCTATTATTCAAAAACAATTCAACATTCTTAATTCGTTAATCGTTATTCGAGTATTCATCTTCCAAAGTATCTGTTATCCTTGTCCTCCCTCGTCGGATCCTCAAGCGGATATTCCTTCCGCATCGGAAAATAATCCAGGTATTCCACATTCAATATCCTCTTCAGGTTGGGATGCCCTTCAAATATGATCCCGAAAAAATCATACGTCTCCCTTTCCATCCAGTTTGCAGCTGAAAACAGGTCACTGACCGTCCTCACGCCGGGATAGTCACCACTGACAAACGTTTTTATCCTCAGCCTCTTGTTTTCATAGAAATTATGAAGGTGGTATATAACCCCGAACGCAAGTCCGCGGTCGGGATAGTGTATCCCGGTAAGGTCCGTCAGGAACCGGAATCCCAGGCTTGAATTGTCTTTCAGAAATTCAATAACATCATACGAAACTGGCGAGGCAACGGTTATGGTAAGAATATCCAGGCTGTCATCAACATCCAGTATATCTTCACCAAACTTTTTCCTCAGCTTATCGTTGATGAACGAATTTTCCATTGTTTATCACTGCGGATAACATCCTCCGCCCCTCTGAATGATTATTGTTTTTTTAAAATCCCGTACTTTATCAAAACTTCCCTGTATTCATCCGAATAACGCCTTCTAAGGGGTTCGTTTGCCACCAGGTCCTGTATCCTCATAAAACCATCTATGATCTGTTCGGGTCTCGGCGGGCATCCGGGGACGTATACATCCACAGGAACAATCCTGTCGATACCCTGCAATACACTGTAAGTGTCAAAGATCCCTCCGCTTGATGCGCATGCCCCGACGGCAATAACCCAACGCGGCTCGGCCATCTGCTCATAAACCTGCTGCACAACAGGTCCCATTTTTTTTGCAATGGTGCCCATGACCATCAACAGGTCGGCCTGCCTGGGACTGAAACTCAGCCTTTCGGCTCCGAAACGCCCAAGGTCATAATGGGCTCCCATGGTTGCCATGAACTCTATCCCGCAGCATGATGTTGCAAAAGGCAGCGGCCAGATGGAATTGCTCCTTGCCAGGCCGATCACCTTGTCAAACGTGGTCGCGAAAACCCCGGGAGCAGAATATCCTTCCGGAGGCTCAACTTTACTGTATATCGGCTTACTTGTTTCCATTTAATTTGTCTTCAATTTGTACATGGTACATGGTACATTGTACATTCTTTCATTCTTCCCAGTTCAGCGCAGCTTTCTTGTAGATATAATAAAACCCGAACAGCAAAAAGCCCAGGAACAACAGCATCTCCAAAAATCCATCCCATCCTGATTCCTTGAAATTAATAGCCCAGGGATAAAAGAAAATGATCTCAACATCAAACAGTACAAACAGTATAGCTATCAGAAAATATTTCACCGAAAACGGGAAGCGGGCATTTCCCTTAACTTCTATCCCACACTCGAAATTTTCATCCTTCCTCAGGGTGCGGATTTTCTTCCTCTTGCCGCCAATAACATGGGTCAGCACCATGGTGATCACGACAAAGCCAAGTGCTACAACCGATTGCACGAGAATCGGGATATAATCCGAAGGAATGAATGTTCTTTCCATCGTTTATTTAGATTAATTCTTTACAAAGATACTGTTTTCTGAAATTATTGTTACAAATTAAACAATTTTCCTCTGAAGCAGATAGGTAAAAAAATCAATGCTTTAATAAACTGCACAAATACAGGCAAAAAGAATGGTCCGAACTGGTTGGGTCGTCAGGCCTGAGGGCTTTTAGTGTATGAAGTGAAAATAAATACCCAGCTTAACAAGCCAGATGAGCAGGACTATAAAAAGCAGGCCGAAAAGTACAACTTTCCTTTTCAGGAATGTATTGATCCTCAGATAAAACCTGTAAAAACTTTCCCTGCCCAGCATAAGGTCGGCAAGTATCCAGTAAGGAATGACAGCAACTATGAGAATCCCGGCAAATCCCAGAGGATTTTCAATAAATGCTTTCTTCAGATCTCCATGCAGTATAGACACGATGGAGTGGATGCTGCCGCATGAAGGACAGGGTATTCCTGTAACCTGTTTAAAGATGCAGGTATTGAATGCTTCTTCCCGTCTCTCAAGCTTCTTATAACTGTATGCAATCCAGAATTGCCCGGCAAGACCCAGGAAAAGGGCCAGGAAATACAACCGCCTTCGGGTCATTTAACCAAGGATCAGCCTCAGCTTTTCAAAGTTCAGTTCCTTTGTACGTCCCATGATCAGGAACCAGTCCACAATGGTCCATATGCCAAGGCCACCACAGGTCAGAAGTTTGGCTACTCCCAGTCCGGTGTCCCCCAGGATAAACCTGTCGACCCCGAAATGCCCGCCGAGGATAGAGATAATAAGCATCAGTATCGGTTCCCTGTAAGTCGTTGTTTGTATCATCATGAACCTGGAGTCATCGGTCTGCAACAATTTTTCCCTGATCGCCGGAAGCAGGTGAGGTTCGAAAAACTTTGCATAAGTCAAAATGAACATGTCTGCTTTCTGTGCATCCATACGCTTTGGTTTTTGGTTGATTTGATTAATTAGATGCCTTGAAACTTTAATAAGTTACAGCATCAGGTAGTAAATATACAAATTTTATACTTTTACAAACCAAAATCGAACATACTGATGAATGCAATGCCACTTGTTATCGGCGCTCTTGCCATTTTTGCCCTGGCTTACCGGTATTATTTCAGTTTCATTACAGCAAAAGTCCTGACCCTGGATGACAGCCGGGCTACTCCTGCCACTGAATTCTACGACAAGCAGAATTATGTTCCCATGAACAAATGGGTGCTCTTTGGTCATCATTTTGCAGCCATTGCAGGCGCCGGCCCACTGGTAGGCCCGGTCCTTGCCTGCCAGTTCGGGTATTTCCCGGGTTTTGTCTGGATGGTCGTGGGTGCCGTAATGGCCGGTGCAGTTCACGACGTGGTCATTCTTTCAGCTTCCGTCAGGCATGAAGGCAAATCGCTTGCCCTGATCGCACGCGAAGAGATCGGTAAAGCGACCAGCGGGGTCACCGCTTCTTTTGCCACCTTCATTATCATCATCATCTCCCTTGCCGGCCTTGGTCTGGTGGTAGTCAATGCACTGACACATTCTCCCTGGGGGACCTTCACCATCGCTTCAACCATCCCTATCGCCCTGCTGATGGGTGTCTGGATGTTCGTCTGGAGAAAACATAAAACCGCCGAAGCAACGGTGTTCGGAGTCATCCTTCTTACCCTGGCGGTGATCTTCGGAAAATATGTTCCGGGATCACCAATTTCCTCCTGGTTCGACTTTGATGCCAAAACCATGACCCTTCTCCTTGCAGGTTACGGGTTCTTTGCTTCAGTTCTGCCGGTCTGGCTTCTGCTCTCCCCCCGCGACTACCTGAGTTCCATCATGAAACTGGGCGTGGTGGCCATGCTTGCGGTCGGCATCATCATCGTAGCCCCTGTGCTTAGGATGCCGGCATTTACTCCCTTTGTTTACGGGGGCGGACCTATAATCCCCGGAACCCTCTTTCCGTATCTCTTTATTACCATTGCCTGCGGGGCCATCTCAGGCTTTCATTCCCTGATAAGCTCAGGAACCACCCCGAAAATGATAATGACCGAAGCGCATATTAAACCCATCGCCGTCGGGGCCATGCTTTCCGAAGGCCTCGTCAGCATTATGGCGCTCATTGCAGCTGCCAGCCTGCTGCCTATGGATTATTTCATGATCAACGTTCCTGCCGAAAAACTGGCCCATTATATTCCCATGCTTAAATCCCTTGGCTTTACGGCTTCCGATCTGCCCCGTCTCCAGGCAGAGGTCGGTGAAAATGTGACAGGCCGTACAGGCGGCGCTGTTTCACTGGCCGTTGGGATGGCACAGATCTTTTCATCCATCCCCGGGTTCAAATCATTGATGAGCTACTGGTACCATTTCGCTATCATGTTCGAAGCCCTGTTCATCCTTACGACAATAGACGCCGGTACCCGTGTTGCAAGGTTCATACTGCAGGAAATGTTCGGAAAAGTTTATAAGCCACTTGGGCGCACCGAGTGGCTGCCTGCAAATCTTTTTGCCAGTGCTATCGTGGTATTTTTCTGGGGATATTTTATTTACACAGGCAGCATTTCAACGATATGGCCGATGTTCGGGACCGCAAACCAGCTTCTCGCGACTATTGCTCTAACTGTAGGCACCACCTACATCATCAATAACGGTAAAATAAAGTATGCCTGGGTAACTATCATTCCGCTTGTCTTTGTAGGCATCACAACTCTTACTGCAGGTACAATGAATATAATCGGCATCTATATTCCCCAGATGAGTAACGATAAACACTTTTTACAGGGACTGATAAATCTTGTAATGACTGCTCTGATTATGATTTCGGTACTGATCATACTCAGGGATGCAATTCCGCTATGGATAAAAGCAAAGCGGGAAAGCCGGCTGGGAATGGCCGTTTAGGGTAGTTTTACTTCAGGTTGGTTTCAACCAGCTTAATATCCAGCTCGCCTGGTGTTCCATGATGGCTGTAACGGTACCTCACGATGCCTATTCCCGTCACCACGTCTATCGTCATATCATCGGCCAGTGTTTTATAATTGACAGTATACCTGTCGAAAGGACCGAGCAATTTTAATCCCCTGATCGATGAGGCTTCAAATGCGTGCCTGTCGGTAACCCTCCAGAAATAATTCCCGTCTTCCCGGGTCAGCTGAGCTGCTTCTCCAAAAGTCTGCCCGGTATCAACCAACTCTTCCAAAAAAAGTTCAGAATCACTGAACAGTCCGGCAAGGATATTATTCTTGTCAAGAAATGACTTCCTTACCGAGTCTGTCTTCGGGAAGATGAATTTATAATAATGCTGATCCGCTGTTACCAAAAGCCCCCATTCCGAAGGTTCCCAATCCTCGCCGCCCAGGATGTCGGCGGGAAATCCCTTCAGTGTTGCAAATGTCAGGTTTCCCCTTTTTTTTACTTCGCTTACCCTGATGTTCAGGGTGACCGGCTTGTTATTATAATTCCCCTTGTAAACCCAGCAATTCGCTTCCTTCAAAGGAATTATTTCTTTTTGATGGTTTCTGCCTTCCCTGCATGCAATCATTGACATCATCAAGATAACAGTCAATATGTTCAGAAAGATTACCAGTCTATTCATCTTTAAATTTTTTCGCAAATTAATAAATTGTTATTTAATGAATGCAATGACCAGCATCACATCTTTCCCCGAAAGGCTGCTCACGGTATAGCCCCCGGCAGCTGCAGGTATTGCGAAGGTCTCTGCATAACTGAATTTCATGTTCATCCCATTCAGGGTTTCAACCTTTATACCATCCCCCTCCACGAGGTTCAGCACATGGCATTTATTGTTTGTTTCAATGTATGCGGATGAGCGGATATGGTACCTCCATACGTCGTAGTAATGCAAGGAATGCGTTGGCAGGTGGAATTTTTTCCAGCCTGGCCCTTCGGCCAGGAAAACGGGTTTCGAGATGAAATCATTGATTATGACTTTTCCTTTGCGGCTGAAATCAAGGTTTTCCATGGCCCTGCCTATGTTCAGATCCCTGGGGTTACCTTCCAGGTCCATTCTCAGCCAGTCATACATTTTGAAAGTGAAAATATACGGCGTGGTACTAATCTCGAGGACTAAATTGTTGGCGCCTGAACCATGCACTGTTCCTTCGGGTATAAGGAAAAAATCATGCTTTGCTGCTGTGTGCTGCTGCACGAATTTCGGAATATCCACAGGCGTTTTTTCATCAGCGCTTTTTTCCAGATTTTTTTTAAAATATTCACTGTCTATGTTTTCAACAAAACCAAGGTTTATCAAGGCCTTACCTTTAGTATCCAGGATATAATATGCCTCCTGCTGGGTAAAGTTTTCGCCGAATTTATTTTGAATATATTCTTCCTTTGGATGACATTGCACCGATAAATTTCCTCCGTCAAAAGTATCCAGGAAATCGAAGCGTATGGGGAACTCCTTGCCGAATCGTTTATGACAGTCGCCCAGCACCCGGGCTGCTTCAGTAAACATCAGCCAGTCAAACGAGATTTCAAGCCTGCTCCCGCTGCTTTCCAGGATAAGTCCGTTTTCGGGAACTATCATTTCGAAAGACCAGGCATAATTAGGAACGTCCGTTCTCAGCCCGGGTATATGTCCTTTGATCCAGGTCCCGCCCCAAACACCGGGTTCAAACCATGGCCTCACACGGAACACATTCCGGCTCATTGTATTGAGCGCCGACCTGAAAACATCGCCTTCCATCCAAAAGATGCTTCCCGGCTTTTGCCCGTCCACTATGACATCCACAGAAGAAGAAATTTCATCCTTATGCCTGTTCAGAAGTATCCAGTCGACAAAATAAAACCTCTTGTACATTGCTTTCGGATGTGCAGGCTCAAGCGCTCCTAGGTTGCTGATGCTGCCTGCCCTGGCACGGTATTGAATCTCGTTTTTAGGCAAATCGATGTATATGAGGCATCCTTCCCATCCCGACAGTGAAGAACCGGGTCCGTAAATGATATTCAGGTCGGCCCCCGGATCAGGTTTCAGGGTGCGGATCTTGTCAACATCAAAAAAATCAGAAAGGCTCAGGGTGCAGCGTTTGCCAAAAAGAGGATCCTCACCCCCGAGAAAGGGTGCAATAAGCTTGCTTATCTCTTCGGATGGCAGCATTGCCCTGCCTGCATCCTGCCAGGAAACACTTAAGCCTGAAGCCCTGAAACATTTATCGAGGCTCTTCCTGAAATCTTCAAAATAAACCCCATGATAACCATCGATTATCAGTGTTTTCTCTAGGCTGAGATGTTTCGCCAGGCCGGCGAAACCCTCATGGATCAGTCCACCCTCCAGGGGAAAAACAGGAAAACAATCGTACATGTTTATTTATCAGAAATAAAAGGGAGCCTGGAATAAAATGAATCATCGCAAAGTCTTGCTGCACCTGTGATACCAGCAAGTTCACCCAGTTCAGAAACAAAGACCGGGATATTACAGCCATGATCTTTCAATGCCTCAAGAAAAGGCTTCTCAAACAGTGAAAATGAATTGGAAATGTTGCCTCCCATGGTCAGGCATTCAGCATTGAATTTTAGTAACCATGGAGCAAGGAAGGCTCCCATGTTTGATCCGAATTCATTGAAGATGAGGGATGCGGGATTCGGGATGCTGACCTTTGGCGATGATCCTGCATCCTGCATCCTGTATCCTGCATCAAGTTCCATAAGTTCCTTTACGCCCGTAATTTCGTCCCCCGTAACTGCTTTGTACCTGCCAATAAACCATCTTGTAGAGAAATGGTCGTCGGCAATACTTTTTCCGAAAGGCAGGTGATAAACGCAGCCGTATTCAGGGACTTCAGGGCCTGACTCCACGGGGATGCCATCTGAAATGAACGCAGATCCGAACCCGGTTCCAAGGGTGACAGCCATATTTTTCCTGTAAGCCGAAGCTTTGCCTGTCCAGGCCTCGCCTATGGCAAAACTTGTGGCATCATTCAGAAACCGTAAGGGGACCAAAACATCCAGGCCAAGACGGTCGCGGAGTTCTTTCCCCACATTGATCCCGTAAAGGCTGTCGAATTTTTGAACCCCTTTAAACCAGGCGATGCCCCCCGGGTAATCGAACGGGCCGGGCATAGCAAACCCTATCCCGCCCAGGTTTTGCTTTCCGGTCAGTGCAATCAGCTTAGAAAGGGCTTCACTCCAGCTATTCAGAATGACTTCAGCTGTAGCCTGGCTGTTGACATCTTCCCTTATTTTAAACTCATCTGAAATGATCTTTCCTTTGGGATCCACCCCCATACATGTTATATGGCTCCCTCCGATATCGGCACCAATAAGAATTTTTGTCATGATCAAGACTTAGGTTTAGTAAAGGTATGGTTTTTGACGCATACCATCCGAAAGGAAATTTTTACCTTTCGTAATCAAAAACTTAAGCTTTATGAAGACTTTACGTTCACTGGGAAACAGCGGGATGATGGTTACACCAATCGGTCTCGGCTGCTGGCAGTTCAGCAAGCAAAACAACCTGGCAGGAAAATTCTGGCCAACCCTGGAAGATGACCTTATAACCAAAGTGGTTGCCCTTTCACTTGAAGGCGGAATCAACTGGTTCGATACTGCCGAAATATATGGCAAGGGAGCGTCTGAAAAAGCCCTGGCCAAGGCACTCCTGGCAGCAGGGAAAAAACCGGGAGAAGTCCTTATCGCCACAAAATGGTGGCCCATGTTCCGTTTTGCGTCAAACATACCAGTTAGCATTGATCCGCGGATTGAAGCCCTTAACCCTTATCCCATCGATCTTTACCAGGTACATCAGCCCTGGGGATTCTCGAATGAGAAAAGTGAAGTTTCAGCCATGGCTGAATTGTTAGCTCAGAAAAAAATAAAATACATAGGTGTCAGTAATTTTTCGGCAAACAAGATGAAAAGCGCCTGGGAAACCCTTGACAAGAAAGGGATCCCCCTGGCTTCCAACCAGATGCCATATAGTCTTCTGAACCGGAAAATAGAATCCAGTGGTGTAATGGAAATGGCAAAAAAATTAGGCATCTCAATCATTGCCTATTCCCCTCTTGCCCAGGGACTGGTCACGGGGAAATTTCACGACAATCCTGATCTTTTGAAAAACATAGGGTTGAGAAAACATACTTCCCTCTTCAAGCCGGCCGGGCTTGAGAAAAGCCGCCCTGTCATCAACCTTGTTAAAGAGCTTGCACTGAAGTATAATGTAACCCCTTCACAGGTAGCCCTGAACTGGGTGATCAATTACCATGGCGACTCGGTGGTTGCAATACCGGGAGCAACAAAAGAGGTCCACGTGAAAGAAAACACAGGGGCAATGAGCTTCAGGCTTTCCGACGAGGATATGCTCAGGCTGGATAAGGTGAGTGCGATTTTCAAATAAACCGCGATACAGGGAGCATTGACCGGCCTATAAGGATTTCAGCACCTCTTCCACCTTCATCATCATGCTGTCGGTGAAATCGAGATGGGTCACGAAACGTATGACCTGCGGGGCGAGAGACATTGCATGGATATTTTTATCCTTCAGTTTTGCCAGGAATTCTTTCTCCGAATACTTTTTCCCCAGTGTAAAGATGAGGATGTTCGTTTCACAGGGCATGACATTCTCGATATAAGGCAAGGTCTCGAGGAGTTTCCCGATATGCCTTGCCCGGTCATGGTCTTCCTTCAGCCTGCTTATATTATGATCCAGCGCATAAATGCCTGCAGCTGCAATATACCCCACCTGGCGCATGGCACCTCCGAAGGCTTTCCTTACACGCCTTGCCCGCTTGACAAAAGCGTTGTCTCCGAGTATAAGCGAACCTATGGGAGCTCCCAAGCCCTTTGACAGGCAGATTGAAACCGAATCAAAAAGGGCGGCATATTTTTGCGGACTTTCACCGGTTTCGGCGAGAGCGTTGAACAAACGTGCCCCGTCGAGATGGTATTTCAGGTTGTGCTTTCTGCAAACTTCTGCGATAGCTGCGAGGGTCCCGAATTTATAAACAGATCCGCCCCCTTTGTTCATAGTGTTCTCAACTTCCACCAGGGTAGTCACCGGGCGGTGAATATCGTTATCAGGATTGATGTGTGCTTCAACATCCGCAGCGCTGATCTGGCCATGGTCCCCTTCGAGAAGGCATACAGAGACCCCCGAATTCCGCATCATCGAACCGCCCTCATAATAATAAACATGGGAATGCTTATGGCAGATCACCTCGTCACCCGGTCGGGTATGAATATTCACCGCGATCTGGTTTGTCATCGTGCCTGAAGGACAATACAGGGCTGCCTCTTTCCCCAGCAGGGCTGCAGCTTTTTCTTCAAGCATGATTACGGTAGGATCATCATGGAAAACATCGTCGCCCACTTTGGCCGAGAACATGGCCTCAAGCATTTCCTTTGAAGGGCGCGTAACAGTATCGCTTCTTAAATCAATCATGCCCAAAATTACTAAATTATTCGGTGGCAGTGGCAGCAGCGCCGGTCAAATTACCCTACTATGTACCGGGAATAATTGAATTACCAGGAGTTTGCTTATCTTTGGGGGAGGCTAGATCCTTATCACAGAAAGATAGTTTAATCATTAAAAAACATTGTTGTCCGGTAAAACCGGAGTTGGTTAATTTTTTTGTTTAAA
>JBAXBP010000005.1:0-51165 GCA_037141915.1 Bacteroidota bacterium
ACCTGTGACCCGCTGATTATGAGTCAGCTGCTCTAACCGTCTGAGCTATGGGCCCGCACCGGATCACGATTCACGAATCACGTTTCACGAATCACGGAAATTGGGGTGCAAAAATAAAGATATTTTGCCATCTTTGCAACCGGAAAGCTATAACCTATGCTGAAACTGAAACCTGATGTAGCTGCAGGCCATAACATCTGCAATATCGTTTTTGACTTCGGGGGAGTTATCTGCAATATCGATACCAGTCTCTCCGAACTAAAGTTCAAAGAACTGGGGTTCAAAGGGTTTAACTCTTCCTACTCAGTCGAAGAAGGGGAGGATGTTTTCCGCAGGTTAGAAGGAGGAAAAATTTCCATTAATGAATTTTGTACCCTCCTTAAAAAACACCTGGGCCGGGATGTTTCCGATGACGACATCCTTTTTGCATGGAATGCCATGATCCTGGATATCCCTCCTCAAAGGGTGCGACTGCTTGAAGAAGTCAGGAAATCATACAGGATCTTCATTCTCAGCAACTCCAATGAAATTCATTATCATAAATACCTTGCCGGTTTTACTAAAAATTACGCTTACGAATCCTTCACCGATCTCTTTGAAAAGACCTGGTTCTCCTTTCAGATCCATCTTCAAAAACCTTCAATGGAGATTTTTGAATATATCATTCGTGATGGCAGCCTGAAAATGGAAGAAACGCTCTTTATCGACGATTCGTTCCAGCACATAGAAGCAGCGTCAACAGCCGGTTTGGGGACTTTCCATTTGCAGCCTCCTCTTGAGATAACAAACCTTTTTGAGTAGTTGTTAGGGTGTTAATTGAGAAAAGGTTTGACTTTCAGCTAAAAAAGGATTACCTTTGCACACTTTTTTAACACTATTCCATGAAGCTCTCTCAGTTTCGGTTCCACCTGCCCCCTGAATTAATTGCAAACAATCCACCTAAGCATCGTGATGACATCAACATGATGATCCTCGATCGCAGGACGCAAAGCATTCAGCACAAACACTTTAAAGACATCCTGAATCATTTTGGAGATGGAGATGTCTTTATTATCAACAATACCAAAGTATTTCCGGCCCGTCTTTATGGCGAAAAAGAAAAAACCGGCGCCAAGATCGAGGTTTTCCTGTTACGCGAACTGAACAGGGAATCCAGGCTATGGGATGTCCTGGTTGATCCTGCCCGCAAGATCAGGATCGGGAATAAGTTGTATTTTGGCGACGACGACACCCTTGTTGCTGAAGTTATTGATAATACTACTTCCCGGGGAAGGACGATCCGTTTTCTGTTTGACGGGCCCTACGATGAATTCAAAAAGACTATCCAGAAACTGGGTGAAACCCCTCTTCCAAAGATACATAACCGTCCGGTAACGCATGAAGACAGTGAACGTTATCAGACCATCTTTGCAAAGCATGAAGGGGCTGTTGCTGCTCCTACCGCAGGAATGCATTTCAGCCGCGAGATCATTAAACGGCTTGAACTGAAGGGAGTTACTTTTGCTGAAATTACCCTGCACGTAGGCCTTGGGAATTTCAGGACCATCGACGTGGAAGACCTTACCAAGCATAAAATGGATTCGGAGGAGGTGATCATTGAACCCGAAACTGCCGAGATCGTCAACAGGGCCAAAATGAACAAGAAAAAGATCGTAGCAGTAGGTACGACCACCATGAAAGCCATAGAATCTTCTGTCACGGTCGGAGGCATGCTGAAACCTTTCAAGGGATGGACCAATAAATTCATTTTCCCGCCTTACGAATTCAGTATTGCCAATGCCATGATCACCAATTTCCATCTTCCTCAGACTCCTATGATGATGCTTACTTCCGCTTTCGCGGGATTTGATTTCACCATGAAGTCTTACGAAGAAGCCGTTGAAAAGAAATACAAATTCTTTACCTACGGCAACCCCATGCTCATTCTTTAACCGTTTGAACAAATTTGCCATCATCGTTGCAGGTGGAACCGGCACACGTATGGGTTCCACTGTTCCAAAGCAATTCATGCAGCTTGCCGGAATACCTGTCCTGATGCACTCCATCCGGGCCTTCCATGAATACAGCACTTCTGTCGGTATTATCGTAGCCCTGCCTGCTTCTTCATTCTCAGCCTGGGAAACCCTTTGTGTGGATCATGCTTTCAAAATCCCTCATAAACTCTGTGAAGGAGGTAAAACGAGGTACGATTCAGTGAAAAATGCTCTTTCCCTTGTCAATGCCGATAGCATTGTCGCGATCCACGACGGGGTACGGCCCCTGATCAGTTCCGAGTTGATCTCACGTTCTTTTGATCACGCTTCCGAGACCGGCAATGCGATACCTGTCACTTACATCACCGATTCAGTCAGAATGATCATCGACAGGATCAACACACCGTTAGACCGTGGCAGCCTCAGGCTTATCCAGACCCCGCAGGTTTTCCATGCCTCCCTGATCATCGGCGCTTATCAGCGGAACCACTCCGGCGAATTTACCGACGATGCCAGCGTTCTTGAGGCTGCAGGCAAAACCATTAACCTCATCCAGGGAGATCCGTATAATTTTAAAATAACTTACCCCGAAGATCTTGTTATTGCTGAGGCCCTGCTGAGGTTTCAGCAAACCAAACAATTCTGAAGATTTATTGCCTGAACCTTCTTCCTTTCCAGGAATAATGGCTGAATTGACCGGCCATTGCAACTGTGACAGAATAAAAGAACTGGAAAGCCTGGGCCACGAAATAATAGCCAAGAAGGTGTTTCTTATCAAAGAACCCCGCCATTTTCAGTACCAATGGATATTCCAGGAGTATCTTCAGGAACCAGGCCAGGGATGCAAGAAGCAGGATGGGTGGATTAAATATTCCTATTATACCCCCGGCCAGGATAAGAAAGTGAAAACCAAAGGTGAGCAAACCCGCAATGATCACAGCGGGATCCTTGTATCCACGGCTTTTCGACACCCACCTTATCCGCTGTTCCATGAAATCATTCAAATTTTTACAAGGTACAGTCAGGGTAATCGCTTCTTTATCCTGTAAAAAAATAACCGAACTCCCCCCGTACAGATTTCTGAATTTCATCATTAAAAACTGGTCGTCGCCCGAATGGAAATTACTGTTCCCCGAAAATCCCCCGGTTTCCACGAAAGCCTGCTTACGATAAGCGAGATTTGCACCATTGCACATCAGCGGAAACCCAAGATTTGCAGATCCCGCCGTGATCCCCATGATTCCAAGAAATTCCATAACCTGGATTTTCTGGAAAACACCCTTCTCCCCTGTAAACCCCACCGGGGCAAGAACCATATTAACCTCCTGCCTGCTGAAGGCTGAAGCAATGGATTTTATCCAGGACTTTCCATGGACGGTATCCGCATCGGTGCAAAGAATGATATTGCCATCAGCAGCGACAACGGCTCTTTCGATCGCTTTCTTCTTTCCCTGGTTCTCCTTTATATTTGATCCTCCTGTAAGCAGTGTGAGCTTCAGCCCCGGATGTTCACCGGCCCAATGACGAACCTTTTCGGCAGTATAATCTTCCGAAAAGTCATCCGATACAATGATCTCGAAAAGTTCAGGAGGATAATCCTGAACTGCCAGTCCGTCGAGGCAGCCGGCAATGACTGATATTTCATTCCTCACCGGAAGTATTACTGAAACTTTATCACAGCCTGTCCGGCTTTGGACCGGCTGGCCGTGAGAGAGGTACCCTTCAATGCGGTAACCTCCCTGCTTCGCCCGGCTGTTTTTTATCAACCCGGCTGTTATAAAAAGTATCATGACTGCATATGATACCGCAACAAGCCACAGGATACAGCCGAATACCAGGTCAAAGCTCATACCGATCAGGTTTCATTATTACGGAAGAACTGCAGGCGGAAAAGGAATATACTGCCTGCAACGGCAGGAAGGCCAAGGTTGATGACCCAGATAAGTACCGAAGCCATCAGGATTCCAAGGTTCAGTTCCGCAGAGACTGCAGTCAAAGGTGAAAAATAAAAACTGAAAAAATAAATTCCGACCGACCCTCTTATCCCAAGTTCGGTAAGAGTGATGGTCGGAATAATAGCCATTACAAAGTAAATCAGGGATATCATCAGGTACCCATAATGAAACGGGATATTCACTCCAAGGACATGCAGAAGCAGAATATACTGTGTTGAAAACACAATATATCTTGCGAAGCTGAACGCCATGACAACCCATAGTTCAGCGTTTGAATACAGGGTAAAAACACGGAAAAACCTGCGGATGCGGTTCAGGTTATTCTGAAGTATTCTTTCTTTCCATGTTGAAAGAAACGACAGGTTGAAAAACAACCCGAGCAGCAGGACATCAATGAACACAACCACAGCCATGAAGGAATAATAGAGGTACCCCCTGATAAATTCCGCACCGGGCATGAATACGGGAAGGAAGAGGAGAAAAGCCAGCGATCCGGTAAGTATGGTAATCAGCAACTGGCTCATGCTCCCTAATATGGTGATAAGTATCCCTTCAATGTGGCTTGCCTTTTTCAGGATGAACGCCCTCCCGAAATACTCGCCAACCCTGTTGGGAGTAAAGGAACTGATTGTCACACCCGTAAGCACTGCAACTACCGATTGCAAAAGGCTTACCTTTTCAATTTTTGAGATCAGCTTCTGCCACTTCAAGGCTTCCAGCATCCAGTTCACAACCATCAGAAGAACAACAAATACCAATGTCCTGAGAAAGTCAGGTGAACTGAGATCCGCTTCCAGGGCTTTCATCAGGGCAGGCAGATCCTGTTTCCAGAAAACCTGGTTTATAATAAAGAAATAGGAAACAATAAGAATTATAAGCTGTATGAGAAGATTATATCTTTTGTATAATTTTGTCATTCCTGCAAAATTACTTGAAATGCCTGAACTCCCGCGCGAAAAAATCATTCTCGGAATTGACCCCGGAACCAATATTATGGGTTACGGCCTCATCCAGATTACAGGCAACAAGCTCAGTATGATAGCCTTTGGAGTGTTAAAATTAAACAAATATGACGACCAGCCCATGAGGCTGAAGATAATTTTCGAGAAAACTCTTTCGCTGATCGAACAGTACAAACCCGATGAGCTGGCAATCGAAGCCCAGTTCTTCGGAAAGAATGTGCAGAGTATGCTCAAACTTGGGAGGGCCCAGGGCGTTGCTATTGCTGCTGCGCTCTACCGTTCGGTTCCTATCTTTGAATACTCCCCTACCAAGATCAAAATGTCGATTACCGGCAAAGGTTCTGCATCAAAGGAACAGGTTGCGGCCATGCTTCAGCGCCTGCTTTCACTTAAAGATATCCCCGATGACCTCGATGCCACCGATGCATTGGCTGCAGCAGTCTGCCATCACTTTCAGAACGCGCGACCCGCGACAGGAAAGAAATTTACGGGGTGGAAGAGCTTTTTAACAGCGAATCCCGGGAGGGTAGGAAAATAATGGATGATTTGAATAATCGAATACTCGAATAACGAATTATGAATTTTGAATGGAAAAATCTTAATCATTCGTAATTCAAAATTCGAGTACTCGATTATTCGAGTATTCCTTTAACTTACATCAGCTTCTGGTACACCATCCACCACCTGTCCGGGATGTCGTTGGCACAGGCCTGCTGGTAATCCTTGTAAGAACAGGGAACCAGGTAATGCCTTTCATATTTGATCTTCTGCTCTGCAGGAAGCGGGATCTCCATCCACCAGCGGTCGGTCTTTTTACTCTTGAAGAACACTATCTCTTCTTTGTGGTCGGTAATGGCAACCCTGTATTTTAGATAATCCTCTTCATCTTTAAAGGGGAAATCATGAGCCCTGTTATAAAAGCCGTCGATAAAATACCAGATCATCTGTGCAACAAGATGGGCTGTCTGCCCCTGGCGGTCATACTTCGGATTAACCTCGTAAAATCCAATCGATGTAAGCTTATCACTGATCCCGGCATACCTTACGATCTGGCAGGCCTCTTCCCCGTAAAACCCGTTAGGACCCGCATTATTGTTACCGGGTGCATCTGAATATCTTACTGCCGAAATGTCAAAGCTCAGCATGTCGGCATTACGCACAATAGGCTCCACCTCTTCAAGGCTTTCCCTGACGATACCAATGCGGTAAGTGTCAAAGAAGAGGTTCTTCATCAGCTTCAGGGCATCCTGGTCAATAAAATAGCTCTGATAGCCTATATTGGCATAATTAAACAGGTAATTAGGCTGGTGAAGGATGATACTGCTGAGAAAAGACTGCGAATCCATCTCGTTTTCTGTCTTTCCCAGGTCGAATGTCGGGTCAATTGCCACAATATTGATGATCTGGCCCAGGCTTTCATATGCCTTGTAATTGGCAAAGGTAAGATCCTGGCCTCCGCCGATAATTACAGGGATAACATTGTTGCTGATCAGTTCAGCTATGGAACTGCTGAGAGCAAAATAAGTATCGCTGGGAGCGAAGCCTTTCCTGATATTTCCAAGATCAACGATCTTATTTAAATACGGGCCCGGGAAAAGCCTGTACAGGAATTTTCTCACATGATCTGGTGCAAGGTCGCAGCCTTCGTTATTAACAGAATTCCTGTCCTCTTTAACACCTATAATTGCAAGATCCGCTGTTGTAAAGTCGGGAAAATTACCCTCTTCAGAATGGATCTGTACAAGATTGCCAAGACGGATCTGCCCCTGGCCTTCATCCGTCAATTGGAAATCGGTTAAATCGATTGGTGAAAAAAAGGTCGAAATGTCCATGGCCCTTATTTTTTCTTTTTGGATTTGGATTTCGTCGGTTCACTGGCAGCAATTATAGCTTTCACATCTTCGTAAGTAAGATCGGCAGCAGTCTTTCCCTTGGGTATTTTATAATTCTCCTTTTTGAAGGAGATATAGGGTCCGTACCTTCCGTTCAGCACTTTGATATCCGTATCTTCAGTATATTCCCTGATCACTTTTTTAATATCCTCATGCCTTTTGGCGCTGATGATCTCAACAGCGCGCTCCAGGATAACTGTCAGTGGGTTCTCCGTGGCAGGCAGTGAATAAAAAGCAGATTTATGCTTGATATAGGGACCGAACTTACCGGCTGAAACGATGACCTCTGTTCCTTCAAAATCGCCAAGCGGCCGGGGAAGTTTGAAGAGGTCAAGAGTATCTTCAAGGGTTATAGTATCTATGCTCTGGCCTTTTTTCAGGGCGGCGAAACGGGGTTTATCGCTGTTATCGGATTCACCAAGCTGCGCCATCGGGCCGAATCTCCCTATTTTAACATAAATATTAAGCCCGGTTGCAGGATCTGTGCCCAGGAGTTTCTCGCCCTTGACTTTCACAGTGCTTTCCAGGGCTCCTTCTATCTTCTCATGGAAAGGAAAATAGAATTCTTTCAGCATTTGCTTCCATACCAGCTTGCCTTCGGCAATCTCATCAAACTCTTCTTCAACCGTTGCCGTAAAGTTGTAATCAAGGATGTTATCAAAATTCTGGACAAGGAAACCGGTTACCAAAGCACCTATATCGGTGGGGAATAACTTGTTTTTTTCATACCCCACCGTTTCAGTTTTGGTCTCTTCCGTGATCGTTTTGTCTTTAAGGCTGATATAGTCATAGGTCCTCTGTACCCCCGGCCTTTCCTCTTTTACAACGTATTCTCTTTTCTGGATTGTGGAGATGATGGGGGCATAGGTGGAGGGGCGTCCGATACCAAGTTCTTCAAGTTTTTTCACCAGTGTCGCTTCCGTGTAACGATAGGGCTGCTGTGTAAACTTCTGCTGGGCTATGAGTTCGCGCATGCCCAGCTCTTCGCCTTTTTTCATCGGGGGAAGCACTCCCTCATTGTCATCGCTGCTCTCGTCATCCGAAGATTCCATGTAAACTTTAAGAAACCCGTCGAACTTTATCACTTCTCCCCTTGCAATGAATTTTTCTGATTTACCCGTAATCCCTAAAATCACATTGGTTTTTTCGAGCTCTGCATCAGCCATCTGTGAAGCGATAGTACGCTTCCAGATCAGTTCGTATAATCTTTTACCCGAACGGTCACCCTCTATGGATTTATTGCTCAGGTAAGTAGGGCGGATCGCCTCATGTGCTTCCTGCGCCCCCTTGGTCTTGGTTGCATATTTCCTGGTCTTTACATATTCCTCGCCGAATGATTCCGTCACTTCTTTCCTGGCCATCCCTATAGCCATATCGGAAAGGTTCACCGAGTCGGTTCTCATATAGGTTATCTTCCCCGATTCGTATAATTCCTGTGCGAGCCGCATGGTATTGGCAACAGAAAATCCAAGTTTACGCGAGGCTTCCTGCTGAAGGGTTGAAGTGGTAAATGGAGGCGCCGGGGATTTCCTGGCCGGCCGGGTTTCAACATCTTCAACCGTATATTGAACGTTTATGCACTGATTAAGGAACTCAAGGGCGTCTTCTTTTGACTGGAACCTTTTATTGAGTTCGGCATTGACTGTTTTCAGCTTCTTCCCATCATGTACCACAAAATCACCCGTAATACGGTAGGCTGAAACAGTCTGGAAATTCTTTATCTCTTCCTCGCGTTCAACTATTACCCTCACTGCCACTGATTGCACCCTTCCTGCAGATAAGGAAGGTTTAATCTTTTTCCA
This sequence comes from Bacteroidota bacterium, assembly GCA_037141915.1. Taxonomy (GTDB): domain Bacteria; phylum Bacteroidota; class Bacteroidia; order Bacteroidales; family FEN-979; genus CAIRDP01. The sequence continues at coordinate 8,585 of JBAXBP010000005.1, forward strand.
CAAAAGCGGGGATAATTCGAAACCAACGAGCCTGTCAAGAACCCTTCGCGCCTGCTGGGCGTTGACCAGGTTCATGTCCAGTTCACGCGGATTTTCAATAGCTTCCAGTATTGCACTCTTTGTAATTTCATGAAAAGCGATACGGTGGGTGTTATCCTTCTTTAATCCCAGTGTTTCCATCAGATGCCAGGCTATGGCTTCACCCTCGCGGTCTTCATCGGAAGCCAGCCAGACCATTTCACTGTCCTGCGCCAGTTTTTTCAGCTCACCAACAATTTTCTTTTTATCAGGAGAAATGATGTATTTTGGTTCGAAACCATTTTCGACATCAACCCCAAGATCTTTTTTTGAAAGATCGGCAACATGGCCCATACAGGATCTTACAATGAAATCATTTCCAAGGAATCCGCCTATGGTTTTTGCCTTCGCGGGAGACTCAACAATCACTAAGTTTTTCGTCATAATAGTAAAGGATTGCATTATTCCAATCCGGGTACAAAAGTACGACAATTAACATAATACGTACCTTTGTGCCCATTTTAATCCTTAATCCGCCATCACGCTAAAGGTGATACATGAAAGAAAATAAAATTCGAAAATTCCATATAGAAACTTACGGCTGCCAGATGAATTTCTCTGACAGTGAGATCGTTGCCTCTATTCTTACCACCGAAGGCTTCGAGGCTTCCGATGAGCTGCTCAATGCCGATATAATCCTGGTAAATACCTGTTCAATACGCGAACATGCCGAGGACAGGGTAAGGAAACGCCTGCATTATTTCCGTTCACTGAAAAAGAAAAATCCCGGCCTTACCATCGGCCTTTTAGGATGCATGGCAGAACGGACCAAAACAGCACTGATGGAGGAGGAACAACTTCTTGACCTGATCGCAGGACCCGACTCCTACCGTCATCTGCCTGCGTTGCTGGCCCGGGCTGAGTCGGGGCAAAAAGCCATTGATACTATTTTGTCTTCGGATGAGACTTATGCGGATATCAGTCCTGTGAGACTCGACACTAACGGTGTTTCTGCTTTCATATCCATTATGAGGGGCTGTGAAAATTTCTGCTCTTACTGTGTTGTTCCTTATGCACGGGGGCAGGAACGAAGCCGCGATCCGGAAACCGTGATCAGTGAAGCAAAAGACATTTTCCTTCAGGGTTACCGTGAAGTGACACTTCTCGGGCAAAATGTGAACTCCTATCAGTGGAAGGATGGCAATGAAACTGTTAACTTTCCTCTCCTTCTTGAAAAGATAGCAGCTCTCGACATAAGGTTAAGGGTCAGGTTTGCCACTTCGCATCCTAAGGACCTTAGCGCTGAACTGATAGGGACCATTGCAGCACATCCCAACATCTGCAAAGCCATCCACCTGCCTGTACAGAGCGGAAGCAATACAGTACTTGATAAGATGAACCGCAAATACACCAGGGAAGAATATCTTGAGAAAATAAAAGCCATCAGAAGCCAGATCCCCGACTGCACTATTTCGACCGACATCATCACCGGGTTCTGTGACGAAACTGAAGAAGACCACATGCAAACCCTTGAACTGATGAAAGAAGCGGCATTCGATTATGCTTTCATGTTCAAATATTCCGAGAGACCTCAAACCATTGCAGCCGACCAGTATGATGATAATGTGCCTGCCGATGTAAAAGAAAGAAGGCTGAGGGAGATCATTGAACTTCAGCAGGAACTTTCATCCTCAAGCAACCACAGGGACCTGGGTGAAATATTCGAGGTCCTTATTGAAGGTATTTCAAAGCGTTCTAACACACAATACTTTGGAAGGAACTCCCAGAACAAGGTCCTTGTTTTTCCTGTTACGGTTCAAAATCGGGGAGAATATGTAAATGTCAAGGTAAAAAGGGTCACTTCAGCCACTTTGATAGGGGAAGCCGTATAACCTCTCTGCGATCTGATTATCAGCCATCTGGCATCCTGCATCCTACATCCAGTTTCATATTTTGTCATGAAAATTTTAGGATGTTTCTCCCATTTTATTAGATTTGCCTGAAAATGCTTAATTTTGCACACTCAATTTAAGGCATCTATGAAGCAATACCTGCAACTGCTTACAAAACCAGCTTTCCTGTTCCTTGTAATTATCTTTGTTTTTTCTTCCTGCGTTCCACAGAAAAAAATTCTATACCTCCAGAAACAACAGGAGAAGGACACTGCAAGCATCTATGCTCACAAACACCCGCCCGATTACAGGGTACAACCCAGGGACAATGTGTATATCAAGCTATTCAGCCTTGACGATAAAAGCAATATGTTCTTCAACAAGCAATCGTCGTCGAGCAACTATAACGATTACGCGAACGACGCCAGCATTTACCTGAATTCCTATTCAGTAAGTCCCGACGGGTATATTGATTTTCCTGTGGTCGGTAAGGTGATGATCAAAGATCTTACCGTTACACAGATAAAGGATGTACTTCAGAAACTTGTTGATGAGTACCTTAAGGAAACCGTGGTGGTGGTGAAAATGGTGAATTTTAAAATCACCATCCTAGGTGAAGTTGGCCGCCCCGGTGAGTTTACCATTTACCAGGACAAGATCAATTTTTTTGAGGCCATTTCCCTGGCCAATGACATTACAGAATTCGGCGCCAGGAAGAGAATCGCCCTCATCCGAATGACCCCAGGCGGTTCAAGGGTGTATAAACTCGATCTGACTTCCGATTCCTTTCTGAAATCAGACCAGTTTTACCTGCAGCCGAACGATATCATTTATGTGCCGCCCCTGGGTTACAAGCGCTGGGGTCTTGGAACACAGTTCCCCTGGGCCATTGTCATAGCAGGTATATCCACAGGCCTCCTTTTAGTTGCTTATATAAAGACCTTTTAATCTGTAAATCCTTCTTTCGTGAACGATAATAATCCACAGGACTTCCAGCAAGAGCAGCAACAGTCGGTTGACTATAAAGTTCTGCTTTTCAAATTTTACCGGTACTGGTATTTCTTTGCCATCACGGTATTCATTGCCCTGATCATTGCATTTATTTTCAACAAATACACCAGTCCTGTATATGAAGTCAAGACTTCAATCCTCATAAAGGACAAATCGGAAAATAAACTCAGCGCCCAGAGCATTATGGGGCTGGGAGGTCTCAACAATATGCAGAACCTCCAGAACGAGATCGGGGTTTTGTCATCTTATACCCTGACTTACCGCACTATTGCCAAGATAGGTTTCGAGATCTCATATTTCAGCGAGGAAAACTTCATCAGCAAGGAGATCTATAAAGACAGTCCTTTTACCGTTGAAATTGACACGGCTTACCCCCAGCCTGTCAATATGCGCTTTAACATTTCCATCGCCTCCAAAGATAAATACCGGTTAGAAGCTAAAGAGGAAGACATCAAGTTTTATAATTTCTCGAAAAAAGACAAGGTTCCGGGACGTAAAGAAAGGGTTGCAGTGGATGAAACCTTTGAGTTCGGGAAATGGGTGCAGGGTAATAATTTCCGCTTCAGGTTGCTGCTCACTCCCATGTTCAACCCTGAGAAGGACCAGACCCGTACTTTTTTCTTCCATATCAATGATTACGAATCCCTGGTGACCCAGTATAAGGGCTTCAGCATTGAACCTATTAATAAAGAGGCCTCCATTGTTGAAATAAAACTCAAAGGCGGCAACGTAAATAAACTGGCCGATTTTTTAGATGCGCTTGGAAGGGAATATCTCAACAGGGACCTGGAGCATAAGAACCTCGTTGCAGGGCGTACCATTAAATTCATCGACAACGAACTCCAGGAAATCAGCGACACTCTTCACTCAACCGAAAAAGCCCTTGAGGTTTTCCGTACGAATAAAGAAATCATGAACCTGGATGACGTAAGCAAACAGGTTTTTGAGAAAATGATGGAATTGCAGGATGAGAAAGCCGTTTTGTTGGTACAATCAAAGTACCTTAGCAACCTTGCCCAATACCTTGAGAGAAACCAGAAACTGAATGAACTGGTGGTCCCCGCTTCCATGGGCGTAGAGAATCCCATGCTCAACGACCTCACCATGAAGCTTACTGATCTGTATACCAAGCGTACCGAAATTTCACAGTACTCAAAAGGCAGGAACCCAACCCTTCTTTCCATTGACCAGCAGATCTCCACCATTAAAAACGCCCTGGTTGAGAATATCAAAAGCGCCATCAACACCAATAATATTGCTCTTAAGGAGATTAACGACCGTGTGGCCCAGTACACTTCAAAGATCAGCACACTGCCTGAGACCCAGCGTGTACTTTTTGGTATCGAACGCAGGTTCAAGTTAACCGACGCAATTTATACCTTCCTGATGCAGAAACGCTCGGAAGCCCAGATCACCCAGGCTTCAAACCTCTCTGACAATGAAGTGGTGGATGCAGCCATGGGTGGCACAAGTCCCGTCTTCCCCAAGAAAAGCCTGAACTATATCATTGCCCTTATCCTCGGCATCATCCTTCCAATCATTTACATCCTCGGAAAGGATTATTTCAACGATAAGATCATGGAAAGGGAGGATATTGAAAGGATAACCAAACTCCCTATTTTAGGGCATATCATCCATTCGGACAAGAAAAGCGAGGTGGTGGTCATCGACTCACCCAAATCGACTATTGCCGAGTCATTCCGCTCGGTCCGTACCAACCTGCAGTTCCTGCTCCAGGGCAAGGAAAAGATCACCGTGCTTGTCACCGCCGATATGGTGAGTGCGGGAAAGACCTTCACGTCCATCAACCTCGCCTCTATCTATGCAATGTATGGTAAAAAGACACTGCTGGTAGGCTTTGACCTCCGCAAACCCAAGATCTACCAGGATTTCGGGCTTACGAATGCCGAAGGTATATCTTCCTACCTGATCAATAAAAGCAAGATCGAGGATATCATACAGTTCTCGGGTATTGAAAACCTCGACATCATCATGGCAGGACCTGTTCCTCCCAACCCTGCCGAGCTTATCGCTTCGGCCAAATGTTCCGAAATGTTCACGAGGCTGAAAGAAATTTATGACTATATCATCATTGACACTCCTCCTGTAGGGCTGGTTACGGATGCTTTCCTTCTCATGAAACATGCCGATGCCAACCTCTTCCTCGTCAGGCAGAATTATACCAACAAGAAAATCTTTGCCAGCATCATCAAGGATATGGAGAAACGCAACATCCCGGGTCTTGCCATCCTTGTCAACGACGTCAAGCTCACCCGCAGTTCCTATGGTTACGGATACGGCTATGGTTACGGTTATGGCTATGGTTACGGATACGGCTATGGTTACGGATATGGCTATGGCTACGGATACGGGTATTATTCCGACGACAAAGAATCTTCGAAAAAGAAGAAAAGCACTCTTCAGAAAATTTTCGGCAAAGCTTAATGCTCTAGGGAAGTAATGAAAACCTACAATTTAACGCATCTCGAGGAGCTTGAGTCGGAAGCCATTTACATTTTAAGGGAAGTCGCCGCCCAGTTCGAGAGGCCGGCCTTGCTTTTTTCGGGCGGCAAGGACTCCATCGTTCTGGTGCATCTTTCAAGGAAAGCGTTCTACCCTGCATCAATCCCTTTCCCCCTGGTCCATATCGATACCGGGCATAATTTCGAAGAAGCCATCACATTCCGCGATGAACTGGTTGAAAAACTGAATGCCCGCCTGATTGTCGGATCCGTCCAGGAATCCATTGACACCGGCAGGGTGGTTGAAGAAAAAGGTATCAATGCAAGCCGCAATGTACTTCAAACAGTTACACTTCTCGACACCATCGAGAAGAACAAATTTGATGCGGCCATAGGCGGCGGGCGCAGGGACGAAGAAAAAGCAAGGGCCAAGGAAAGGTTCTTTTCACACCGCGACGAGTTCGGGCAGTGGGACCCTAAAAACCAAAGGCCGGAACTCTGGAATATCTTCAACGGGAAAAAGAGAATGGGCGAGCACTTCAGGGTGTTTCCCATCAGCAACTGGACCGAAATGGATGTATGGCAGTACATCCTCCAGGAAAACATTGAACTCCCCAGCCTTTATTTCACCCACGAAAGGGAGGTTTTCTTCCGCGACGGGATATGGCTTGCCACTGCGCCATTCATGGCTATGAAACCTGGTGAAAAAGCAGAAACGCTACGGGTCCGCTGCCGCACCGTAGGGGATCTTTCCTGTACAGGATTAGTACTATCCACTGCGGATAACTTAGAGGATATCATCCTGGAGATTGCTGCGACAAGGGTGACCGAACGGGGTGGACGTTACGACGATAAGAGGTCCGATGCCGCTATGGAGGACAGGAAAAAGGAAGGATATTTTTAATGTACAATGTACCATGTGCAATGTACAAATAATAGGATAAGATGACAGCGACTACCGATACCGAATTCTCGAGCAAGGGATACCTCAACATGCAGCTTCTCCGTTTTACCACGGCAGGCAGTGTTGATGACGGTAAAAGTACCCTGATCGGCCGGTTGCTTTACGACAGCAAATCGCTCTTCGAGGACCAGCTCGATGCAGTAAAGCGTGCCAGCGTCCAGAAAGGCAGCGAACACCTGAACCTGGCATTATTTACCGACGGCCTGAGGGCCGAACGCGAACAGGGGATCACCATCGATGTGGCCTACCGCTATTTTGCCACTCCCAACCGTAAATTTATTATTGCCGACACTCCCGGCCATATACAGTATACCAGGAACATGGTAACGGGCGCTTCCACTGCCAATGCAGCCATCATCCTGATAGATGCCCGAAACGGGGTCATCGAGCAAACCTACCGCCACGCTTACATAGCATACCTGCTTGGGATCCCCCATATCGTTGTCTGCATTAACAAAATGGATCTTTTGGATTACAGCCGGGAAGTGTTTGAGACTATCAAAGCCGATTTCAACGCCTTTGTTGCAAAGGTTCTGCCAGGGGAAGATCTGAGATTCATCCCAATTAGCGCTCTTAATGGGGATAACGTAGTTAAACCATCCGGGAACATGGACTGGTACAAGGATACCACGCTTCTTGAAACCCTTGAAACCATCCCTATTACCAATGATAATGATCTCACCCGCCGGCGTTTCCCGGTTCAGTATGTGATCAGGCCCGAAATGGATAAATACCATGACTACCGGGGTTATGCAGGAAGGATTGCAGGCGGGATCTTCCATCCCGGGGATGAAGTAATGGTGATGCCGGCAGGAATAAAGACGAAGATCCTTGGTATTGGTACTTTCAATGGCCCTGTTGAAGAAGCTTTCCCTCCCATGTCGGTGACCCTTCTGCTGGCCGATGATATCGATATCAGCAGGGGGGATATGATAGCCGGGGCCGATGCCCTTCCCGCGATGAGCTCCGAAATCGATCTGATGGTCTGCTGGATGAACCCCAGGCCGATGCTGCTTAACGGGAAGTATGCGCTGAAACATAACACCAGGGATGTGAAATGTGTGATCAATGCTATTGATTTTGTACTTAATATTAATACCCTGGAACAGATACCCGGACGTACAAGCCTGGCCATGAATGAGATAGGCAAGGTCCATCTTCGCACCACCAAACCCCTGTTCATCGATCCGTATTCTTTTAACCGGAATACCGGCAGCCTCATCCTGATCGACGAAGCTACCAATGAAACAGTTGCAGCAGGTATGATCCTCTGAATTCCTTCTATTTCTGCAATAATTCAGCAAAAAATCAGTTACTTTTAAACCACGGTTTATTGTATTGATCCATATCCCTGTTCTATGAAAATATTCAGACTCTTTTTACTATCCTGCATTCTGCATCCTGCATCCCTTTTTGCGCAAAGCCCGCAGATCCCGATCGGCCAGTGGAGAGACGAACTCCCGTATAACTTTTGCAATTCTGTTGCAGAAGTTGATAACCGGATTTATGCATCGACTCTTTATGCCTTGCTTTACTATGATAAGGAGGATAACACTGTTACCAGGATAACCAAGATACAGGGGCTTTCGGATATCGGCATCAACTGCATCGCTTATAATACAACCACAAAAACACTGGTCATTGCATATTCCGATGCGAATATTGACCTGATCGTGAATAACAGCATCGTCAATATTTCAGATATTTACCGGAAGACCATTCTCGGGAATAAAACCATCAACAGCATATACTGCCTGGGTAACTTTGCGTACCTGCAGTGCGGTTTCGGGATCGTGGTGCTTGATCTGGCAAAACAGGAGATCAAGGAAACATATTACATCGGCAATGGCGGCACCCAGGTGAATGTGATGTGCCTGATCAAGGATAATAATGATACCCTCTGGGCAGGTACCGAAAAAGGCATCTACAAAGCATGGTATAAGGATCCCAACCTGGCAAATTTTGCAGTATGGAAGAAAGACAGGCGAATGGATACCACCCTGATGTATAATACCATAACCTATTTTTCGGGTAAACTGGTGGTCAACAAACAGAGGTCCGCCGGAAACGATACTTTGTATACATACGACGGCCACTGGGCCTCCTGGCATACCGGAAGCGGTACTCTTCCGATCATGAACCTGAACAGCATGTATAATGTTCTGCTGGTGTCAAATAAATATTCTGTTGACGTGTATGACCAGAGTTATGCCAAACTAAAATCCATCATCGGTTATCCTGGCGCCGGGGCTTTTCCGCTGGCCGCCATTTGTGACAGGAACCAGACGATCTGGATAGGTGATTCCTTTTCAGGGCTGGTTCGCAATGCCCTGAATTCGGAGGAGATCATTACGTATAATTTAAGCGGACCGCTTACTGCCAATGCATTCAGCATGAGTTCGCTTGGCAACAACTTATACATTGCACCGGGAGGATATGACCAATCCTTTGTACCGCTTCCCGACAGACCTGCCCAGGTCTACCATTTTGATGATTCAAACTGGCAAAACATTTCGGGAGCAAACAATACCCCCTTGTACAATTACAACAACATTGTTTCGGTTACTCCCGATCCTTCCGATCCGAAAAGGATTTATGCCGCAACCTGGGGTTATGGTCTCCTTGAATTTTACGATGGCATCTTAACAAGGAGATATACCGAATCAAACAGTACCCTGCATCATCATTCTGCAGGGGATACAGGGCTGATCCGCGTAGGGGGTTCGTCATTTGACGCTCATGGTTACCAGTGGATAGTATGTTCGCATACTAACCAATGCCTTTCCCTGAAAAGGGGGAGCCAGTGGACTGGTTTTAATATCATTGCCAACAATGAGACGGACCTTGGCCAGATTATTGCCACCCGTTACGACCAGGTGTGGATGCAGATGCGTTACGGCACCCTGAATGCGAATTCAATACTGGTGTTTACCGATAACGGTACGCCCGATAATCCCAACGATGACCAGGCAAAAAAGCTTAACGCATCCAAGGGTTACGGTAACCTGCCGGGAAACACTGTGTTTTCATTTGCCGAAGATAAAAACGGTGAGATATGGGTTGGGACTGAAGCCGGGGTCGGCGTGTTTTTCTCACCCGATGATCTTTTTACAGCCAATCCTTCCGACTGCCAGCGCCCTCTTGTCCAGCAGGGACAATACACCCAATACCTTCTTGAAAGCGAACAGGTGAATGCTATTGCCGTGGACGGGGCCAACCGCAAATGGATGGGGACCGACAGGGGAGGCGCCTACCTTTTCTCAGCCGACGGCACCAAACAGATCTACCATTTTACTACCGAAGACTGTCCCCTGCTTTCCAACAGGGTGACGTCCATAGCCATAAACTCTTTAACCGGCGAAGTGTTCTTTGGCACCGACAAAGGGGTTATTTCCTTTAAAGGCACAGCTACCGAAGGCAGCGATTCATTCGGTAATGTCTATGCCTATCCAAACCCGGTACGTGAAGGTTACCAGGGATATATTGCTGTGACAGGTCTTATCAGCAACGCCCAGATCCGCATCACCGATATCAGCGGAAGGCTGGTTTTTACAGGCAAGGCGGAAGGCGGACAGGCAGTTTGGAATGGCAGTACACTGGAAGGGAAAAAGGTTCGTACCGGCGTATACCTGGTATTTGCTACCAATGAAAGCGGAAGTGAGAAAGTGGTAACCAAAATCCTCGTAATCAACTGATGCTTGTAAACACAAAAGGCATCGTTCTTCACTCTTTAAAATACTCAGAGACCAGTATCATCATCCGCATTTATACCGAAGTTGCGGGCCTTCAATCATACCTGTTCAAAGGGGTCCGCAGTCCGAAGTCAAAAACAAAAGCAGGTCTGTTCCAGTCCCTGACATTGCTTGAAGTGGTGGCTTATATTAAAGAAAATGCAGGACTGCATATTGCCAGGGATGTGAGGTTGTTCCAGCCATATTTGAGCATCCCTTTCGATATCAGGAAAAGTTCCATTGCCCTTTACATGAATGAACTTCTGTATAAGGCTATACGTGAAGAAGAAGCAAATACCGAACTTTTCAATTTCATGTGGAAGTCATGTCTTTTGCTTGATTCCACTGAGGATAACCTGAACTGCTTCCCCCTGGTTTTTACTGCCGAACTGACCCATTTCCTGGGGATAAGGCCCCAGTCGGGATACACGGAAAACAAACCAGTCTTTAACCTCAGGGAAAGCCACTTCCAGTCTTTAATCCCTGAAAAAGACTCTTATATATTGCCCGAATACGGCAGCCTGTTCCAGTCTCTTATTACCACCCACCTTGAAAAGCAGTCGGCTTTGCATTTCAAACCTGCGATCAGGAGATCTCTCATGGATTCCCTTCTCATATATTACCAGATCCATCTCCCCGGATTCAAACCCATGAACTCTCATCACATCCTTCATTCCGTGCTGTCGTAGAAGCCCTCTGCTCCCTCCCTCCTGATTGAGGGAGAAATCCAGATGTGATTTACGATTGATGGATTTACGAGTTACGAGTTTAATTTTTTATCCGTCGATCGTCAATCTTATATTCATTCGTAAATCTAAGATCGTCCAATCGTAAATCCGTATCTTTGCCGAAAATTCCAACCTATGCAAGTTACTCTTACCGAGCAGGAACAAATCAGGCGTGATTCATTAAATGAACTTTTCAGGCTCGGGATCAATCCATACCCGCCCGAAACATTCCCGGTCAATGTGACCGCAGCCGAAATCAGGCAAAATTATCCTGCCGACAATACCATGTACCAGGAGGTGAGCATCGCAGGCCGTATCATGACCCGGAGGATCATGGGCGCCGCCTCTTTCTCAGAACTCCAGGATTCCACAGGACGCATCCAGATGTATATTAAACGCGATGAGATCTGCACTGGTGAAGACAAGACCCTTTACAACACGGTATTTAAGAAGCTTCTCGACATAGGCGATATCATCGGTGTTACAGGGTATGTATTCGTCACCCAGATGGGAGAGATCTCCATCCATGTCAAAAGCCTGAAACTTCTTTCCAAATCCCTTAGGGTCCTGCCCATCGTCAAGGAAAAGGACGGGGAATTGTTTGATGCTTTTACTGATCCCGAACAAAGATACCGACAGCGTTATGTAGACATGATCGTCAATCCCCAGGTGAGGGATGTGTTTGTCAAAAGGGCGCAGCTGGTGAATTCCATGCGTCAGTTCCTGAATGCAAAATCATACCTGGAAGTTGAAACACCGGTCCTTCAGCCACTTTACGGCGGCGCTGCTGCCCGGCCATTCAAGACCCATCACAACTCCCTCGACATGACCCTGTACCTTCGTATTGCCAACGAACTTTATCTCAAAAGGCTTATCGTTGGCGGATTTGATGGGGTTTATGAATTTTCCAAGGACTTCCGCAACGAAGGGATGGACCGTTTCCATAACCCTGAGTTTACCCAGATGGAGCTCTATGTAGCTTATAAGGATTATGATTGGATGATGGACCTCGTGGAGGAAATGGTGGAAAAGATCGCTCTTGACCTGCATGGGAAAACCGAGGTCCCGGTTGGTGAAAAGATCATAGATTTCAAACGGCCCTGGAAACGCTTCACCATGTTTGAAGTGATAAAACATTATACCGGAATCGATATCGACGGCAAATCGGAAGACGAACTGATCGCCATTGCGAAACAACTTGATGTGCCTGTCGATAAGACTATGGCCAAAGGGAAGATCATAGACCAGATCTTCGGTGAGAAATGCGAGCCCAACCTGGTCCAGCCAACCTTTATCACCGATTATCCCATTGAAATGTCGCCCCTGGCAAAGAAACACCGTAGCAAAGACGGGCTTGTTGAACGTTTCGAAGCAATCTGCAACGGCAAGGAGCTTTGTAATGCGTTCTCAGAACTCAACGATCCCATCGATCAGAGGAAACGTTTCGAAGACCAACTGGAACTTGGAAAACGCGGAGACGACGAATCTATGGTACTTGATGAGGATTTCCTCCGTTCCCTTGAATTCGCCATGCCTCCTACTTCAGGCCTGGGTATAGGGATTGACCGTCTCACGATGATCATGACCAACCAGGCATCCATACAGGATGTGCTTTTCTTCCCACAGATGAGGCCCGAAAAAAAGATCAGCGAATAAGGATCATCCGTTTAACTGATACTTCTTTATCGGTTGTAAGCCTGAACAGGTATATCCCTGGTGTAGCCTTATTGCCCGTATTATCAGTCCCATCCCATGTGAAGGCATGGTCCCCCTCGTCTAAAGATCCTGAAAATACAAGCCTGACGAGTTTTCCATTAAGGTCATAAATACCGAGGTCAGCGCTTCCCCTGATAGGAAGCCTGAACGATATCGTAGTTGAGGCTGAGAATGGGTTGGGATAATTATTTCCCAGCAAACCGCTATTCCCTGACTCTCTGATCCCTCCGAGTATCTGGGGATTGAACATCAGTATTACCAGTTTTGGCCCCAGGGAGGTGGTATAATGCAGACTGTCAAGGATAAAGGAATCCGTGTTGCGATCTGTGGGTATATCCACCTTAACCCTCACGTAAACCGAATCTCCCGGGTTTACCGTATAAGGGAAGTTGCGGGTGGTAATAGAATCGACATACCACATCGGCCAGTGGCCGCTGATCAGCTCAACATCCTGCAGCACAACAGCAGATGCCATGTAATTATGCAGATGTGTAACTTTCCCTCCGAATGCATCAGCGGCGGTGATAAACCATAAGGTATCGGGTACAGCCACAATATTTGTATACGCGGTTGTGAATGTAAACGGATCGGCCGCCCCGATGAAAGGCGCAGTTTCCCTTCGGTTTGACTGGTCGGCGGCAAACAGGTAATACTTAACGGTACTGCCTGCGGTCTGCCTTGGGATGATGCCTGTATAATGGTTTGACGAAGTGTTTGTCATGTGGACTGCATGGTAGGTTCCGTTATTGACCTTGTACCAGATCAGCACTGAATCGGTTTTAACGGGGGAGCCACTGCAGGCAATCAGATCGGCGTTTATCACATAATTCATGTCGCAGGGTTGGGTGCCGGATAAAGGAATATGTTTGATGTACAGCAAGCCGATATCTGCAATCCCCATTACACGGCAGTGAAGAGCATCGGTCGATATCCATGGAGTGGAAGACTGCCCGATGAACCCCGAAACAGTGTATCCCGGCATTGCAGCCTCATACGCAGCCTTGGCGCTGTCGTCCCAGCTTGAGTTCATAAACGGGACCAGTACCTTGTTGTTCAGGATTACCGAATTGGAGTAAGGCTCATCATTGGGTGTCATAACCCGGTACACAGTGTAATTGTACCCGTAAGAACAGGTCTGTGAGGCCCAGTAAGAAGCTGCAGCTTCAAGAGCCGCATAACATGCATTCGAGGGATTGGTTTTTCTTATGAGGATTTTATCCGGTGCCAGGAATTTCCCCCAGCAGTCAATATGGTCTATGGATGTATTCACATTCGGGTCAGGCACGACCTGGTAATTCTCAATCCCCAGGTAATCATGAACTTTCTGTGCGACCTGGTCATGTGAAAAAGAAGGGTTCTCATTCCATATCAGTTCCGTGGAAGCTGATATTCCAAAACCATCGGTCATATAATCGCCTCCAGTGGAAATAAGATTCATCCCGTACCATTGGATCCCGAGCATCTCGGCAACCCGTTTGGGGATCTCATCATCATTGGGCCTGGGACGGTTATAAGGAAAATCGATGATCCCGATAGTATTCGAACTGTCTGATTCAAACCATGGACCGTAATCCCTGGTCCAGTAACTGTCGGTTGGAGCGATCAGGAAATTACAATGGCTGGTATCAACTCCAAAATTTACATACAAAGCCAGAACAGTGCTTTGTTGTGCAGCGCTTGCCACTATAGTTGTAAGAGTAACGTTGGCAGCCATCTCTTTGATAAGTGACAGTGGGATGCCGAAGGGGTACCTTACAAGGGCACCCTGCATCCTTCCGAATTCTTCCACGTTCCTGATAGGCCCGGCCGGAGGGTTGGTTTCAACAAAGGTCTTACCTATCTCGCTTTTATGCAGGGCTTCCTCAGGCGACATCTCATGGGTGAGCCTCAAAGCTGGTTTTCGGGTTGTATCCTGGGCAATTGACATCCGCGTCACAAACAAAACACAGATTAACATGGCAAGGAACTTAAATGCTGTTTTCATACCGACAATTCTTGATGTTACAAATTTAACAATTTAACCTTCGGCCTGAATCATTACCTTTGCATGAAACCATGAATTAATGAGCAAGAAAACAAAGGCTGCAGGTCTGTCGGTGTTATCCAACACCCTCCTCATTATATTAAAACTCACTGCAGGTATTATCAGTGGTTCAGTCTCCATTATTTCTGAGGCTATTCATTCTTTCATGGACCTTCTTGCTGCCATCATCGCCTTTATTTCCGTGAGGGTTTCCGACAGGCCCGCCGATGACCGTCATCCATACGGGCACTGGAAAATAGAGAATATTTCCGGAGTGGCAGAGGCTCTGCTGATATTTGCTGCAGCTATCTGGATTATTTTTGAAGCAGTACATAAGCTCATTAAACGCACCGAAATTGAAACCATCGGACTGGGCTTCGCGGTAATGTGCATTTCGGCCATTGCCAATTCGGGGGTTTCATGGTACCTGTACAAAGTTGCCAAATCAACCGGTTCCATCGCACTGGAAGCTGATGCCCTCCATCTTAAAACCGATATTTACACTTCATTGGGAGTTGCCGCAGGCCTGGGTCTGATCTGGATCACCGGATACCATATTTTAGACCCAATAGTGGCGATCCTGGTCAGCATGCTTATACTCAAGGAATCGTATTCCCTGCTCATGAAAGCTTATAAACCCCTGCTCGACGAATCCCTGGAAATAGAGGAAATCAAAAAGATCAGGACCATTATTGATTCCTATTGTAAAGAAAACATTAAATATCACAACCTGCGCACCAGGAAAGCCGGGAACTTCAGCTACGTCGATTTCCACCTGAACCTGGATGAGAACCTTACGGTAAAGGAAGCTCATGAACTTTGCGACAGGATTGAAGCGGATTTAAAACAATACCTTGTTAATTCCGAAGTGACGATTCATGTCGAGGATTTTTGAAAAAAGGGTATATTTGCAATCTCTTCATTCATAATTAATTATTTAAATATCTCATGAGGGTTTTCGGCCTGCTTTTTCTTCTTGTCACTTTGCTGATAACCCCTGATCTGCTTTTTTCCCAGGACACGATCCATCGCGACACCATTTCAAAAAAGATAAAATTAATTGAGGATGATGCAGTTATGGCCATGCTCGACAGCCTTGCAACACTCAAGGTTTTCAGCGATGCACATTCTCCACTGGAGCAAAAATACCCTGCCTGGAGCAGTTTCAGTGAGACGGATTACCCAACTTTTTCTGATTCTGTATATGCTGCGAGGATTGCCGTCATGAACGAAAATTCTCCTTTCGAGTACGTCTATAACAATGAGGTCAAAAAGTTCATTGAGCTTTATGCAGTCAGGAAAAGAAAATTAACTGCCCGTATCCTGGGCCTTTCTGAAATTTATTTTCCGCTTTTCGAAGAACAGCTTGACCGTTTCAATATGCCACTCGAGTTAAAATACCTGGCGGTGATCGAATCGGCTCTTAACCCTATTGCCAACTCAACAGCCGGGGCAAAAGGCTTGTGGCAGTTTATGTATGGTACCGGCAAAGTTTACGGTCTTAAGGTGAGTTCTTATGTGGATGACCGGTACGATCCTTATAAAGCCACCATCGCCGCTTGCGAACATCTGCAGGATCTTTACGACATCTATGGCAACTGGTCCCTTGCTCTTGCAGCCTATAACTCGGGGGCAGGCAATGTGAATAAAGCCATCAGGCGCTCAGGCGGTCTCAAGAATTTCTGGGCTATCGCCCGCTACCTGCCGAAAGAAACAAGGTCGTATGTCCCTGCCTTTATTGCCGCAAGTTATGTTCTTGCATACGCAAATGAACACAAGATCTATCCTGTTGATCCCGGGATTTTATTTTATGAAGTGGATACTGTTACTGTGAAACATCCGCTTACTTTCGACCAGCTCTCCGAAATGATGCGGATCCCCTGGGATGAAATATCCTTTCTCAACCCTGCATATAAAAGAGGTGTTATCCCGGCCACTCCCGAAATGCCATATAAATTAAGGCTCAGGAAAAAATACGTAGGCGACTTTATCAATAACGAAGCAGCGGTTTATGCTTTCAAGACTAAGAAAGCCCTTTCTGAAGACGCCAGCCTGGCCTCAATCTATGCCAGTTACAGGGAAACAACACAATATACAGTTAAAAAAGGTGAGACAATGGTCAGCATTGCAAAGAAGTTCCATATGACCATCCCTGAACTCAAGTCTCTCAACAACATAAAAAAGAATTCAGTTAAACCCAAACAGAAGATCTTTGTTTATGTTCCGGGTTCAGCTCCTAAAATCCCGGATTCACTTTTGCACAAACAACTCATTGCCTCTAAATCTGATTCAACTAAAGTTACCCCTGTACATAAAGACACTACGAAAATAACTGCCACTGAACCTGAACGGGAAGTCGTCACACCTAAAACCCATATTGTTAAAAGCGGAGAATCGCTTGGAATTATTGCAATCAAATATCATGTAACTGTAGGTGAACTTACCGCCTGGAATAACCTGAGTACTTCCAAAGTTGTTGCAGGACAAAAATTAAAGTTACAAGGAGGCTCTTCAAAAACAGGTTCGGCTTCAGGAAGTGGAAGCAAGTCATCCTCAGCATCTTCAAAATCCCCTGAAACCGGCAACCATTATTTTTATTATACTATACAGTCGGGCGACAACCTCTGGGATCTTGCCGACCAGTACAATACCACCGTGGCCCAGATCAAAAAGCTAAACAATATCAATAACGCTTCCTATCTCAAACAGGGACAAAAGATTAAAATCCCGAAATAACTGCCGACGACCAGTTTGATTTACGATAGGACAATCCTGGAGTTACGATTGGGTGATTTACGAGGTACGATTGAATTTTGAGATTGATTGATTGTCGATTATATAAACTCGTAAATCGTAAATCGTCCAATCGTAATTTTTTTTCCTCCCCCTTGTTGGATCCAATAAAAAATGTATTACCTTTGACCACCTGGTTAAACTATTTGTTTATTCTTTTTGGTTAAACTATATGGACAATAGTCAACATACTGAAGACAAGATTCTTGCTGCGGCAAGGGAGGTCTTTCACAAGAAAGGCCTCAGCGGCGCAAGGATGCAGGAGATAGCTGATATCGCAGGTATAAACAAGTCATTGTTGCATTACTATTTCAGGAGCAAGGATGCTTTATTCGAAAAAGTGTTTGCCGAAACCTTCTCCCAGCTTGCCAATAAAATGACAGAGATCTTCCTTTCGGAAATGACCCTGATGTCGAAGATCGGGATCTTTGTCAATTTCTACTTCAATTTTATTTCGGGTCATTCCTACATAGTTCAGTTCGTAATCAATGCTCTCCAGGACAAGCCTGAAAGGATAAGGGAAGTCATACTGAAACAGAATGTTACGCCTGAGATCCTGCTCGAGACGATACGGAAACAATTAAAGGAGGAGATGGGCCTTGACATCGACCCCCTGCATATTTACGTTAACATCCTGGGATTGGTTATCTTCCCCGTTATAGCCAGGCCGCTAATACAGTCTATCTTTGCAATTCCCGACGAGCGTATGGGAGTATTTTATGAACAGAGAAAAAAAATAGTTCCTACTTTTATCGAAAATGCCTTAAAAGGATATGAAACTGACAGAACCCTGGTTTAAGACCTCTTATTTATTGCCCTTGCTTTATATCCTGTGCACGGGAATAAAACCTCTTGCAGCCCAGGATACCATCACCCTGGAATTCTGTTATCAGCAGGTACAGAAGACCTATCCCCTGGCCAGGCAATCCCAACTCCTTGATAAATCAAGTGACCTTAGGACAAAGAACCTTAACAAGAATTACCTGCCCTCGGTCAATGTCAACGGTACTGCATCCTGGCAGAATGATGTCACCCAGATGAGCATAAACCTGCCCACAGGATATCCTAAGGTTGTAGGGCCTGAGATCCCGAAAGACCAGTACAAGCTCACCCTGGATGTGAATGAATCGATTTACGACGGGAACGTTACACACTATCAGAAAAAGCTTGAACAATACAACCTGAACATCGATAAAAAGAATGTAGATGCCAGTCTTTACCTTCTGAAAGACCAGGTTAACCAGTTTTATTTCAGCATTATACTTGATCAGCAAAATATCGGCCTTCTCAACGAAACCCTTAAACAGCTTGAATCAAGGAAAAAGGAGGTCGATGCCAGGCTGAAGAACGGGGCCGGGCTAAAAATGGATGCCGACCTGATCAGTGCCGAGATCATAAAACTTGAGCAGAATATTTTTGAATTGAGCATGGACCGCCTGGCAAACATCAAAATGCTCTCGGAACTCATCACACTGCCCCTGGAAGAAAAAACCGCTTTCAGCATCCCATCCATTACACTTCCGGGCATGAGTTATGAAAACAAGCGTATAGAATATGAACTTTACGGGGTCCAGATCGACAGGACAAACCTTATGAAAAACATGGTCACTACAAAGTGGAATCCAAAGCTTTGGGCATTCGGGCAATTTGGTCTCGGCCGACCGGGTTATAATTTTCTTTCGAGCGATATCGCTCCCATGCTGATGGTTGGCGCCAAGGTTACCTGGAATCCATGGAACTGGAACGCTAACAGGAACGAGAAAAAAATCTATGAACTCCAGGGAAGTATCCTGAAAAACCAACAGGAGACTTTCGATAAAAACCTTAGGGTTTCAACCCAGAAGAACATGACGGATATAAGCAGGTTGTCGGACCTCATCCTCCGGGACCAGGAACTCATCGCGCTCAGGGCAGGCATAACTAAAGCCGCCTCATCTCAACTGACCAACGGGGTGATCACCTCGAGTGATTATATTCTGCGTGTTAACGACGAGATTCAGGCGAGAATGGGCATGGAAATCCACAAGATCCAGCTTATCAAAGCAAAGATCAGTTATTTGTACAACACAGGTAAATTGTAATTTTAACCAGAAATACCGCGACTATGAAACGATACCTTCCGGTGCTTTTTGCAGCAATAGCCCTTGCTTCATGCAACAGCGACAAAAACAAGCCCGATGCTTACGGCACCTTCGAGGCAACAGAGGTCATGGTTTCCTCCCAGGCTACAGGCCAGATCCTGATGTTCAAAGTTGAAGAAGGCCAGGTCATTGATTCAGGAGCAATAGTCGGCTACATCGACACCACCGACCTCTGCCTGAAACGGAAACAGTCAATTGAAACCCGCGATGCCACTGCTTCCAGGAAAGATGATGTGGCCTCCCAGATCGCAGTGCAGGAACAGGGCAGGGAGAATGCACTGGTTGATAAGCACAGGATTGACAACCTTCTTAAAGATGGTGCAGCGACACAGAAGCAAATGGACGATGTCAATGCCAGCCTTAACCTTATCGACAAACAGATCGCTTCACTGAAAATACAGTTCGGCGGTATTGCAAGCCAGGTATCTTCAATCACACAACAGATCGCCCAGATCAGTGAATCCATAAACCGTTCAAAGATCATCAATCCCATCAAAGGAACGGTCCTTACAAAGTATGCCGAAAAAGACGAGGTGGCGACTTACGGGAAACCTTTGTATAAGATCGCCGACCTGACCGAAATAAATTTAAGGGCTTATGTAGGCGGATCACAGCTTCCCTATATCACACTGGGTGCTGTTATTGATGTGGCCTATGATAAGGACGAAAAAACGAATACTACGGTTCAGGGTATTGTTTCCTGGATATCTCCCTCGGCCGAATTCACGCCCAAGACCATACAGACAAAGGAAGAAAGAGTCAACCTGGTCTATGCAGTTAAAATAAGGGTGAAAAATGACGGTTCCATGAAAATCGGTATGCCCGGGGAAATAAGATTTATGAATCCATCAAACCAAAAACCATAATTTATGAGAAACATCATCACTACTGCAGTTCTGTTTATCATGCTGGTCACACCGGCATTGAAATTATCGGCCCAGGCACATAAAGCCGACGACATCCTGGGTGTATGGCTGAACCAGGAAGCTACGGGAAAGATCCTTTTATATAAAGAAGGTGATAAATATTTCGGGAAACTGGTCTGGCTTAGAACCCCATTGGATTCTATCACCCATCAGCCCCGTACCGATAAGGAAAACCCTGAGGCCAAACTGAAAACAACTCCGCTGATCGGGCTGGTGAACATGAAGGACTTTTCCTTTGACGGCAAAGAAGAATGGTCGGGGGGAACCATTTATGATCCTAAAAACGGAAAGACCTACAAATGCTATATCAAGTTTGAATCACCGTCCAAACTGAAAATCAGGGGATATGTCGGGATTTCACTGCTTGGAAGGAATACTTTCTGGACCAAATCGGTGCTGGTACAATAAAAAATGTCCGCAATACAGGTAGAACATCTGGCCAAACATTTCGCACATGCCAAAGCGCTTGATGATATTTCCTTCAGCGTAAGCAAAGGCGAACTGTTTGGCTTTATCGGTCCTGACGGAGCGGGTAAAACGACCTTGTTCCGTATCCTTACCACCCTGCTTCTGCCCGATACAGGGAAAGCCCTGGTGAACGGACTGGATGTGGTAAAAGATTACAGGAAAATAAGGCAGGATATCGGGTATATGCCTGGGAAATTTTCACTTTACACCGATCTCAGCGTAGAAGAAAATCTGAATTTCTATGCCACTGTCTTCGGGACTACCGTTGCCGAAAACTATGACCTGATCAGGGATATCTATGTTCAGATCGAACCGTTTAAAAAACGCAAGGCAGGCAAGCTTTCCGGAGGGATGAAGCAAAAGCTGGCACTGTCGTGTGCCCTCATCCATAAGCCCTCGGTCCTTATCCTCGATGAACCCACCACCGGTGTTGACGCAGTTTCAAGACTTGAATTCTGGGACATGCTTAAACGACTGAAGAACAGCGGAATAACAATACTCGTGGCAACTCCTTATATGGATGAAGCCGGTTTATGCGACCAGGTTGCCCTGATCCAAAACGGTAAGCTGATGACTATCAGCACCCCATCGGAAGTCATCAGAACATATCCCTGGAAATTATATTCAGTGAAGTCGGATGATATTTTCGGAATGCTGAACGACCTCAGGATGTTCCCGGGAATGCATTCGGTGTTTGCATTCGGGCAGGCAGCCCATATTTCCTTTAAAAATGAAGGTATTGAGGAGAATGCCATCCACCGTTATCTTGAAAATAAAGGTCATACAGGGATCATTGTTAGCCCTGCAGTGGCAAACATCGAAGATTGCTTTATGGAATTAATGATAAAACAATGAATGAAGCTGTGCAAATAATTTCGCTACTTATCTTGTGATGTACAGAAAAGATGCCGAAAATATTATCGTTGTCAAGGACCTCGTAAAAAAATTCGGGTCCTTCGTAGCCAATGATCACCTGAGCTTCGAAGTGAAGAGAGGTGAGATCTTCGGCTTCCTCGGTGCAAACGGCGCAGGAAAGACCACAGCCATCAAGATACTTTGCGGGCTTTCCTATCCGACCTCTGGAGAGCTCATGGTAGGTGGTTTCGATATTTACCGTGAAAGGGAAAAGATCAAGCGGAATATCGGCTACATGAGCCAGAAATTCTCACTGTACGACGACCTTACGGTGTTTGAGAACATCCGTTTTTATGCCGGGATATATGGCTTAAGAAGAAAGGTGATAGAAGAAAGAGCAAGGGAGCTAATGGAGAAGCTCGACATGAAAGAGGCCCGGGACAAGCTTATACGCGACATCCCCCTGGGCTGGAAGCAAAAAATGGCCTTCTCGGTTGCGATAATCCACAATCCCAAGATCGTATTCCTGGATGAGCCGACCGGGGGCGTGGACCCTGTGACCCGCCGGCAGTTCTGGGATATGATATTTGAGGCATCCCATGAAGGGATCACCGTGTTCGTTACTACTCATTATATGGATGAGGCGGAATATTGCGACAGGGTTTCCATAATGGTCGACGGGAAAATTGCCGCCCTTGACACTCCTGAGAAACTGAAGCAGGATTACGGGGCAGTATCTATGAATGAAGTGTTTTTAAAACTCGCGCGAGTAAAAGTAAACTGATATGACCTTATCTCAAAAATTAAAACCCTCGGTAAGCAGGCATAACCTCTTGTTTATTGCAGGCCTTGCCTGGACCACCGCAGGGGGGATGCTGATGTGGAGGGGCCTTGATTATGAAATGAAGCATTCGCCGCATCTCTGGCTGAACATCCTGATCGGCATCGTTATAGGGATCCCTTTTTATATCCTCCTGTTCGCGAAGATCGCGCATAAGCATATAAAACGCATCAAAGGCCTCAGCATCCCCTACCCCTGCGCCTTCTCCTTCTTTAACTTCAGGTCGTATATCATGATGATGCTGATGATCACCACAGGTATCATGCTTAGAAAATTCGATGTGGTCAACCGTGAATGGCTCTTTACCTTTTACATAGGGATGGCCCTGCCCCTGCTGATCTCAGCTTTCCGCTTCTATTTTACATGGGCTTCAAAAAAAGAGGTTGAATGAAACGATTTCTGGGTTTCGTCGTTAAGGAATTCTACCATATCTTCAGGGATTACCGCACCCTGCTTATATTGTTTCTCCTTCCGGCCATCCAGCTCCTATTATTCGGTTACGTTATAACCAATGAGATCAAGGATGCAAGGATAGCCATCCTTGACCAGTCGAAAGACGAGATCACCCGGAGGATAAGCGAAAAAGTGCTCTCGTCGGGCTATTTCATCCTCGACAAGAACCTTAGTGCCAGCAGCGAGATTGAACAGGTTTTCAGGAAAGGGAATGTACAACTGGTGCTGGTTTTTGCACCTGATTTTGCGAAAAATCTCGACAAGACCGGCAATGCCAGGGTACAGATCATCGGCGACGCTTCAGATCCGAACACCGCAAACATCCTCGTAAATTACATCCAGGGAATATTGTCAAACTACCTTGTTTCACTGAACGCCGAAAAGATCCCGATGCAGATCACACCTGAGGTAAGAATGATGTACAACGGCCAGATGAAAGGAGTTTACATGTTCGTACCCGGGCTGATGGCCATGCTCCTGATGCTGATCTCGGCACTGATGACGTCGTTATCGATCACCAGGGAAAAAGAGCTAGGCACAATGGAACTTCTGCTGGTCTCACCCCTGAAGCCTTTCCAGATCATCATCGGCAAGGTCTTTCCTTATGTATTCCTTGCTTTCATTGACGCATGCATCATCATCATAATTGGCAATACGGTGTTCGGAGTTCCTGTAGTGGGCAGCGTTGCCCTGCTCCTTTTCGAAAGTTTTCTATACATCTGTATGGCCCTTTCACTGGGGATACTGATCTCAACCATCACCAGCAGCCAGCAAATCGCCATGATGCTTTCACTGGTTGCACTAATGCTTCCGACCATCCTTCTGAGCGGGTTCATTTTCCCTGTTGAGAATATGCCCGTGGTACTGCAGTGGTTCTGCAAGATCATGCCTCCCAAATATTTCATTACGATCATTAAAAGCATTATGCTGAAAGGCAACGGCTTCAGTTATATCGTTTATGAGACTGCGATAATGACAGGATTTACGGCCTTTTTCATCCTCCTGAGTATTAAAAAATTCAAAGTCAGGCTGGCCTGAAAAATTCTTATGAGAACACTGCTCTTCATCATACAGAAAGAATTCCTTCAGATCTTCCGCAACAAGGGGATGCTTCCAATTATTTTCGTAGTGCCTATTGTACAGCTGCTGATCCTCGTCAACGCAGCGACTTTCGAGATGAAGAACATCACCGTCAGCGTTGTCGATCTTGACCTCAGCACATCCTCGAGAAAGCTAATCAGCAAATATGAAGGCTCGCCGTTTTACCAGGTTGTTCAGACCACTTTTTCTTACGAAAAGGCCCTCGATCTTATGCAGAAAGGCAAGGTGGACGTCATTATCAGGATACCCAACGGGTTTGAGAGACATCTGGTGAAAGAGAACCAGGGCAAGGTGCAGTTTGTGATCAACGCCATAAACCAGAGCGTTGCAGGCTTAAGCAGCGCCTACTGCAGTTCCATCCTTATCGATTTTAACCGTGAGCTGATGCAGGACTGGCTGAGCCCTGCCCAGATGGCGGGGTTAAAGAACATCCGTACCGATTACAGTTACTGGTACAACCCAAAGCTGAACTATAAAACCTATATGGTCCCGGGGATACTGGTTTTGCTTGTCACCATTATCGGCCTCTTGCTTTCGGGCATGAACATAGTGCGTGAAAAAGAAATCGGCACGATTGAACAGATCAATGTGACCCCCATCCGTAAGATCCAGTTCATAGCGGGGAAGCTCACTCCTTTCTGGATCATTGCCATGTTTGAGCTTGCTTTCGGCCTCACCGTGGGCAAGTTGTTCTTTGACATCCCCCTGGTTGGAAACCTCTGGCTGATCTTCCTGTCGGGAGGAGTGTATCTTTTCGTAATTTTGTCGTTTGGATTGCTGGTGTCAACTATTACAAACACCCAGCAACAGGCCATGCTGGTTTCGTTCTTTTTTATGGTGGTGTTCATACTGATGAGCGGGTTATTCACCTCGATCGAGAGCATGCCCGGCTGGGCCCAGCAGATCGACAGGCTTAACCCCCTGATGTATTTTATCAAGATCATGAGGATGGTGCTTCTGAAAGGATCCACTTTTGCCGACATAAGCCCGCACTTCTATTCACTGGTCGTTTATGCCATCGTAACGGTCAGCCTGGCTGTACGGAGATACCGGAAAGTAGCTTAACAATATATTGGTCAAGTTTAGCAAAATTATTTACAGGTTCAGGATCATCCTGATGGGATTGGTGTTAATTGCCATTGCGTCCTATATTACCTGGAAAATATACTACCGTGTAGAGGAGAAAAAGGATGCAATCAAACGTATCCGTGAAAGAGGCTACTTACTCGCACTCACCGACCGCAATACCCTGAATTATTTTCTTTACCGCGGGGAACCCGTCGGATTCCAGCTCGACCTCCTGGAGTCTTTTGCAGGAACCCTGGGAGTCCCTCTGAAGATCATTGCCTCCGAAGACATATCGCAGCTTTACAGGTACCTTTATTACAACGTTGCAGATGTTATCGCACTAAACCTCCCGGTTTCTTCCGAAGGCAGGAGAATGGTCCATTATACCAATATCTTCGGGGAAACCCGGCTGATCCTGCTGCAGCGGAAAGACCATACACCGAAATTCATCAAGACCCTTGAAGATTTTGCCGTTGGTGATACTGTTCATGCCAGGAGAAATGAATTCATGTCGCCATATTACCGGTCCTTTCTTAAACAAACGGCCAAACTCCCCACCCTTGTCGAGGATCCTGATATTTCGCAGGAAGGAATGATCAGGAAGGTCTCCGAAGGAAGCATAACCTACATGCTCTGCCCTGAAAACACCGCCAGGGTTTATAAGAATTATTACCAGAACCTGGATGCCACCGTCGTGGTGTTTCCTTTGTATGCCTTTGCCTGGGGCGTAAATCATAACTCCGACACCCTGCTGATGAAACTTAACGACTGGCTGGCCGAATTTAAAAAATCAGGGGAATACAAAAAGACCTACCTGGAGTACTTTGCCAACCAGAAGATTGTGATCAATATGAGGAGTGATTATGTAACCCTCAGGGGTGATAAAATTTCACCTTACGACAAAGAGATCCGCGAGCTTAGCCTAAGGATACACTGGGACTGGCGCCTGCTTGCTTCCCTGGTCTATGAAGAATCGAATTTCCGTGTGGGGCAGGTCTCTTCAAAAAGCGCATCAGGACTTATGCAGCTTATGCCCGAAACCGCAATTAAAATGGGAATGGACAGCATTGCTTCACCGGTACAGCAGCTGACTGCAGGAGTGCGTTATATTAAACATCTTGATGAACAGCTGCCCGATGAGATAACAAATCCGAAAGACAGGATTAAATTTATCCTCGCAGCATATAATATTGGGATGGGGCGTGTTCTCCTTGCCCGTGAAAAAGCCCGGAAATACGGGAAAGACCCGAACCGCTGGGATGGCAATGTTGAATATTATCTCCTCAGGCGCTCAAAAAAGGATCCTTATGCGAAAAATGACACACTCGGTGATGTAACTTCAGATTATACCATGGAAGGCTTTGTCGATGACATCATCAGCCGTTACTACCACTATAAGAATAACATCCCGCAATAAAGTAGCGAAATAGCGAGGTAGCGAAAAGCGTTCGCCGAAGGCGAAATGAGCACACAAATGAAATAAACAATTGGTGCGAATAAAAGCGAAATTCTTAAATCAGCATTCGTTATTCGAGTATTCGATTATTCAAATGGTCTTTCAGGAAAAATTCCGAGAAATCTTTTATTGACTGCTCCACGGGCCTGAACTCAAACCCAATGGCTTTCCTGATCTTTTCGTTGGAATAAGTATAGATCATGGTAGTCGTGGTAGCCATTTCTTTTGTGACCTCCGGCAGGGTCCTCATGATGAAACTGCGAACTGCTTCCACCCTCCAGGCAATCCCGGTCATGGCATTGGGCACATTGATTGATGGCGCAGGCTTGCCAAGGTATTTCGCCATGTATTCAAATACTTGCTGATAAGAACAGTTTTCAGATGAAACAATGAACCTTTCTTTGGAAATATCGCTATCCATGAGCAAAACCATAGCTTTGGCAACATCCCTTACATCCACGAAACCATTAATGCCACGGGTATAATATTTAAGCCCTTTCCATACCAGTGAGAACAGCCCCGAATTGCCTCCTCCCCAGAATCCGGGTCCGAGAATGACCGAAGGATTCACGATAAAAGCATTGAGGCCTTCTTCAATTCCCCTCCATATCTCGCGCTCGGCACCGTACTTGCTCTGCCCGTAAACCGAATTTTTCTTTGATGGCTGCCAGTACGTCGTTTCATCCGAAACCCCGTCATTAACAGCCCTCCCGAGCACCGCCACCGAACTTACATAACAGAATTTTTTTATTTTCCTGGCAATGCAGAGATTGACAAGGTTTGCAGTCCCTTCAGTATTCACGGTGAGCATAGCCTTGTGATCCTTCGGATAAAAGGATACAACCGCACCTGCATGGTACACAATATCAATACCTTCCAGGGCATCATCCATTGACACGAAATCCAGGATATCAGCCTCCACCCATTCGATCCTGCCAAAAAGCTCATCCGCATTATCAGAATAATATGAAAATATCTTCTTTACCATTCCGGTATTGCTGGATTTCCTTTTGATAGCCCTCACGGGTTTCCCTGCACTCACAAGGTTATAAAGTAAATGGGACCCAAGAAGCCCGGTCCCTCCTGTAACTAAAATCATAGAATTTTTTTATTGACTGCGGACTGCATCCTTCGCAAAGCCGGCATTCAAAGTACGGCAAGATTTTGATTTCTGCCAAATAATCAGGAAATTTGCCCTTCATACAAACTCACAAAGTAATGATAAAGAAACTCTTCCTGTTCATTCTCCCATGTGTTTTCATTGCAGCCTCCTGCAACCAGGGACCCAAAGTCGCAGAAACCACTAAAGCCGATACCGTTACCATGGCGGTAAAATCTTTCATTGACTCGGCCGGCAAACATGTTGAAAAGCCTGTTCGCATTGAAGGCACCGTGCTGCATACCTGCAAGCACGGAGGGAAACGGATGTTCCTGGCCGATGGCAGTGACAGTATTACAGTTGAAGTTACGACCGGCGCCAACATTGCTAAATTCGACGAAAGCCTGATCGGGAGCCGGGTGAAATTGCTGGGTGTCCTCAAAGAAGAGCGTGTCGACGCAAAATATCTCAATGAATGGGAAGCACAGGTGAAAAAGGATGCCGCTGATCATACCACGGGGCTTCACACCGCCACCAAAGGCCATGAAGACCAGGGAGCAAAAGAAACCCTGGATCAGATCAATTCTCTCCGCGACGACCTGAAGAAAAGCGGGAAAAACCATCTTTCTTTCTATTCCATCGAAGCAATCTCCTTTTCTGTTTTAAAATAACATGGAACGAAAAACTTTGAGACGGTGGAACAACGCGATCCACCGCGATCTCGGATATTTTTTCTTCGGGATGACCATCATTTATGCTTTATCCGGCATCATCCTGAACCATTTCAAATCGGGTGATTTTGTCCACCCCGATTTCAGTAAGAAATATGAGCAGTTGACCGTAGCACTTCCGGCCAACGCCGTCGCCGACAAAGCCTATGCTCTGAGAGTCCTGAAACAGGTTCATGAGGAAAAACATTTTAAAAGCTTCATCACCGGGAACGGGTATATTGACATTTTTTTCAATAACGGCAGCCTGTATGTCGACCTCACCAACGGTAAAGCCGAACTGGAAACGAAAACCCCGAGGTATATCCTCAAGGAATTCAACCTGCTGCATTATAACAGCATTAAAAAAGGGTTTACCTGGTTTTCCGATGCATATGCTGTTGCCATGGTTCTTCTGGCAATTACCGGACTGTTCATCCTCAGGGGTAGGAACGGGATCAAATGGAGAGGAGCCGTGCTTGCATTAATCGGGATCATTATCCCCGCACTAATTATTATTTTTTACGCCTGATGATTTTTTTGCGGGAAACCCTGCTGCGTTATAATTCCTGAACAGCTGGGGTCGCGATATGGGGTCGGTGTTGAAATAGATCTTCAGAAAGACTTTTTGCTTATCCAGGTTTTCTTTGGTCTCATCCACGGCCTGCTGCAACTGTTTCACGCTCTGCTTCATTTCCGTATCATTGTCATCAACCTGCCAGAGGCTGTTTTTGCATGAATCCAGATAACTGTAACAAAGGTTCAGCATGTCGACGATCACAGGATCAGGCTTCGGCGGATTAAATCCCCTGTTCCAGAAATCAGCATAAATGTTAAAGGCCGAAATGCAGTTGTTGTAAGCAGAAACAGCATCGTTGAACAACCTTACTTTTTTATTTGTCACTGTTGCAGCATCGTTGTGCTTTTCGTTCGAGATACAATCCCTTAGATATTTTGACCAGTCGAACAAGGGGTTGTTGATGATCCCGGCAGCTTCCAGCCTTCGCAATGCTGCAGAACACTGCTCTTTGGATTCCAGGCTGTTGTATACCCTTATACTGTCGGCATAGGCAAAAAAAATGGTGCTGTTTTCAGGATCTGTTTTCCCTTTGCTGAAATCCTGGTTCGTTATTGGATAATTAAGGCATTCCCACATTGGATCAAAAGGCATGTGGTCACGGATCAGGACCTCGGGCTTCATCATAAAGTACTGATCATTGTAATACCTGGTATAACGGCCTTTGGTAATATATCCGGCTCCCCAGGTCGGATCAAAACCGTAAAATGAAGAGTCAATGAAGGCGATGACCCAGGCATGGCTCATTTCGTTGATGTTGCCATTCTGCCTGGTGTAACCCTGGACAAGGTAGGTGGTGATCCCGCAGGCATCGCAAAGGGCTTTGAACACCGACGCATATCCCTGGCAAATGGCTAAACGAGTCTTCATGGTCTGCTCCACCAGTTCGTTGAATGGAGTTGCCGCATTGATTCTGCCCTTGTTTGAAACGTCGTAAGAGATGTTCATTGCCGTCCAGGTATAGATGGCCCTGGCCCTGAAAGCCGGTTTTTTAAAGGCCGACGAAAAATACCTGCCGAGTGCGGCAACAGAAGCCTGGCAGGAATCAGGTGCATTCATTGCAATTACATCCGCGGCTTTCAATTCATTGCCGTCCTGGGCATGAAGCGGTATCAGGATAAAAGAAAATAAAACAACGATCAGTATCTTCATCCGGAATAATTTCAGATAAATATAAACGATTGAATCGGGTAAAAAATATTTATTTTCAAAAAAACTTGACTTCGGTCATCGAAATTTAGTATTATTGCAAAATCATTTTAATATTATTTTGATATTATGGAAAAAGAAAAAAAAATCATGTTATCAGGTTACGTAAGCGTACTGATAATCATCGTACTCCTTATTGTGGCCATTTCACTGATGGTCAACGCCAATGAGAACCCGGTCCCAATTATCATTGCCGGCATTCTGTTCCTTGTAGTGATTTTTCTGGCCAAGGGGCTTATCGTGATCAACCCGAACGAATCCATGGTCCTGGTATTATTCGGGGAATACAAAGGCACAGTGAAAAAGAACGGTTTCTTCTTTGTCAATCCGTTTTATATCCGAAAGAAGATCACCCTCAGGGCGAGGAATCTCAACCGGGAACCCATCAAGGTCAACGATAAGCTTGGCAATCCGATTATGATAGGTATTGTCCTGGTATGGCAGGTTAAAGATACTTTCAAGGCAGCCTTCGAGGTAGACGATTATTCGCGTTTTGTGGATATCCAGAGTGAATCGGCCACACGTAAGCTTGCAGGGCACTATGCCTATGACAATTTTGATGATGAACAGCAGGAGATCAGCCTGCGTGCCGGGGGTGAGGAAGTCCACCAGGCCCTTGAGATAGAACTGGCTGAACGTCTTGCAATGGCAGGGATTAAAGTCATGGAAGCAAGGATCTCCTATCTCGCATATTCCTCTGAAATTGCCGGAGCAATGCTCCGCCGTCAGCAGGCTACAGCAGTTGTGGCTGCCAGGACAAAGATCGTTGAAGGGGCTGTAAGTATGGTTGAACTGGCTCTTAACGCACTGAGTAAGAAGCGTATAATTGAGTTGGATGAGGATAAAAAAGCATCCATGGTAAGTAATCTCATGGTTGTTCTTTGTTCCGACAAGGACACCACCCCGGTTGTCAACACAGGAACTCTTTATCAGTAGATAATGCCTGAAAAGAAAACTTTTGTCTTACGCCTCAACCCGGAGGTCTATAATTCACTTGAAAAGTGGGCTGCCCAGGAATTCCGTTCGGTGAACGGGCAGATTGAATGGATCATCGAAAAAGCGCTGAAGGATGTCAAACGGCATCCTTCAGACAAGGGCAAAAACAGTAAGTGATGAAGAAAATTACGTTTTTATTTCTTATGTTCATAGCAGGCAACCTGAACGCGCAGGAGATAGCCGGTAATTGGGCCGGCTATTTAAGCGTTCAGGGAGTGAGGCTGAAACTGGTATTCCACATCCAGAAAAATGAAGGGAAATTTACTGCAAGTTTCGATAGTCCCGACCAGCATGCCATGGACCTGAAGTTCGATGAAGTTTCATTAACCGGAAGCGACCTTTCACTGAATGCAAAGTCCCTTGGGATACAATACCAGGGAACCCTGGACAAAACCCAGGATTCGATCAGGGGTTTCTGGATTCAGGGACAAAGAAAGTTCCCTCTTGCCCTGGGAAAGATAAAATTAAAGTCACGGATTGAGAAGGTCAACCCGAATGAATCGGACATTATTCTGAAAACAGCCTCAGGCGATATTCGTGGCACCCTTACGCTACCTGTGAATGCTGCGGGAAGTCCTGTGGTTCTTATTATAGCCGGCTCAGGGCCTACCGACAGGGATGGCAACTCTCCTCCTGCACTGAAAAACAGCAGCAATTGCTACAAATTACTTGCTGAAGAGCTGCTGAAGAACGGGATTGCATCCGTACGTTATGATAAACGGGGCATTGCAGGGAGTGCTGCAGCTGCAACCAGGGAAAGAGATCTTTCCCTTGAAAACTACATTTCGGATGCCATAGGATGGATGGAGATGCTGTCGAAGGATAAGCGTTTCACAAAGATTATTGTCGCCGGGCATAGCGAAGGTTCACTGATAGGCATGGTAGCCTGTAAGAGAGTCAGGGTGAATGCTTATGTTTCAATTTCAGGATCGGGAAGACCTGCCGATGAGATCCTGAAAGAACAGTTTGCAAGCTTACCGCAGTCGGAAAAAGATCAGATCTTTCCGATACTGGATAAACTGAAAAAAGGGGATACTGTTTCGAATTTACCGAAATCTCTTCAGTCTTTTTTCAGGCCGGCTATACAGCCGTACCTTATCTCATGGTTCAGGTATGATCCACAGTCGGAAATTAAAAAACTCGCAATTCCTGTACTTATCTTACAGGGAGACATGGATATTCAGGTTTCTGTGGATGATGCAATGCTCCTGGCAAAGGGAAATACACAGGCCAGGGTTGCAGTCCTGCACCGGATGAATCATGTATTGAAAGATACGGATACCATGGATAAAGAAGAACAGGTGAACAAAATATATATGAATCCCGATCTCCCGGTCGATAAAACGCTTATTGATGAAATGGTTGAATTTATCCACACCTCAAAATAAACTGGTCAGCGACCAGCAGTTTACCTGGCCTGAAATGACACCCCAGGATTGGCTGATGGAAGTTGTTTCGGTGGTCGGACTGGTTTCCATGCTGGCATTTGTTGCCTTCTATTTCCCGAAACTGCCAGGGATGATACCGGTTCAGTATGATGCTAATGGCATTCCCCGGGGTCTTGGCAGTCGTTACCAGATATGGATAATCCCGGCAATAACTTTGTTTATACACCTGATCCTGCCATTAAAGGAGAGACTCAGCCCGCTTATCCGAAGTTCCGGATTTCTTAAAAGGGTGAATACCCAGACCCAGTTCAATGCCAGGGTCCGCCTGATCAGGTATAACAAAATGGTGGTAACCTGGGGTTTGTTTTATATTTCATCTTCAACTGTCAGGGTCGCCCTCCATGCCGGGCAGGGGGTGGCTGATTGGTTTCCCTGGGTGTTCCTTACACTGCTAATCCTACCCTTGCTGTATTACCGGGTATTTGTAAAATAGCATCTTTCATGACAGATCGATAAATTTGTTCATCTTACCTGATGATAACAGATAACCGATCACTGATCACTAATCACTATTTCTTACCTTTGCCTTAAATTACTTCAGAATGAATTTTATTGAAGAACTGAGGTGGAGGGGTATGATCCACGATATAAGTCCGGGCACTGAAGAAGAACTTGCAAAAGGCATGACTTCAGCCTACATAGGTTATGATCCCACCTCCGATTCTCTGCATATCGGCAATCTCGCTTCCATAATGATGCTGGTTCACCTTCAGAAGTCAGGGCATAAACCCTTTGCACTGGTTGGGGGAGCCACCGGGATGATTGGCGATCCCTCAGGGAAATCCGAAGAAAGGAACCTCCTTGATGAAACCATTCTCAGGCACAACCAGGAATGCATTCGTAAACAACTCGAGAAATTCCTCGACTTCAGCTGCGGTTTGAACTCTGCCGAGATGGTTAACAATTACGACTGGACAAAAGATTTTTCTTTTCTTCATTTTCTTCGTGATGTTGGAAAGCATATCACTGTCAACTACATGATTGCCAAAGACTCAGTGAAAAACCGCATGAACTCGGGTACCGGTATTTCTTTTACCGAATTCAGTTACCAGCTGGTTCAGGGTTATGATTTCTGCTGGCTCTTCGAACATAAGAATGTTAAACTCCAGATGGGTGGTTCCGACCAATGGGGTAATATTGTTACAGGCACCGAACTCATTCGGCGCAAACTTGCCGGAGAAGCTTATGCCATCACCTGCCCGCTTATCACGAAAACCGACGGAGGCAAATTCGGCAAGACCGAAAGCGGAAATGTATGGCTTGACCCTAAAAAAACCAGCCCCTACAAATTTTACCAGTTCTGGCTTAATACTTCGGATGAGGATGCGGCCCAGTATATTAAGAAGTTCACCTTGTTAAACAGCGAAGAGGTAAATGCCATTATTGCCGAACATCAGCAGGCTCCTCATCTGAGAGTGTTGCAGAAAGCCCTCGCCAAAGATATAACTGTAAGGGTTCATTCTGAGCAGGACTATCAATCTGCCCTGGAAGCCAGCGAGATCCTTTTCGGCAAAGGCACCAATGAATCCCTGAAAAATTTATCCGAAGATACCCTGCTTTCGGTATTTGAAGGAGTCCCCCAATGCGAAATTGCATCTTCTTATCTTGCGTCCGGCATCAGCATTGTCGATTTTCTTTCATCCAAAACCGGTATTTTTTCTTCCAACGGCGAAGCCCGCCGTATGCTCAAAGAAGGCGGAGTTCAGTTGAATAAACAGAAAGCAACTGAAGAATTATCAGTCAATGAGTCCTTTCTTCTTAACGAAAAATACATTCTTGTTCAAAAAGGCAAGAAAAATTATTACCTTGTGATGGCAAAACCTTATTAAACAATCCTATGAAAGCAATTTACACAACATCGCACAGCCCGTTTTTCCTGAGGGCTGTTACATTATTCTTCATCCTCCTGGTTGCCTGTTTTTTACCAGGAACTCTCCATGCCCAATGGAACACCAACACTTCTGTTAACATCCAGATTTCCAGTATGACCGTTGCAGATATGCAACAGGCCAATACAAGCGATGGAAAAACCTGGATTGCATATTATGCCGAAGTAGCAGGTAATTATAATATGATGGCTCAGCTGATCGATGCAAACGGTTATAAACTACTGGGAACCGACGGGGTCCTTGTTGACAGTCATCCTTCCAGTTCAGCTACCTTCGTGTTCAACGTTTGTGTTGACGCTTCCAATAACCTCATCATAGGCATGCAGGACGAAAGGCAGGCTGGAAACATGCAGGCTGTTACTTACAAGGTCTCACAAACCGGGACAATGATGTGGGGTGCCGATGGCATCGTCCTGGGCGGCGGGCTTGCACCTTATCCTGCTGCATTAAGCACCGGGGAAGTTGTTATCGCATGGATTGAATCGAACAGTAATACGCTTAAGCTTCAGAAGATTACAACCAACGGTACCGCTGCATGGACCATCCCGATTTCTATTCTGGTGGGTTCATCAACGACCACACGCGGTCAGGTCGTTGGCTGTAATGCAGGGAAATTTACCGTGGTATATCAAAAAGGTGGTATGTACACTACCTTATATGCGCAGATGTTTGATAATTCGGGGACTGCTCTGTACGCACCTTTGCAGATCTGTACCCAGACCACTGCAGCATACCGGTATTATTCAATCGCAGTTGAAGGCGACACCACATACTTTGGCTATTACAGCTCCGTCGGCAACCGCTTTAATTCATTTCTCCAGAGGATCAACCCCGACGGAACCATTCCCTGGGGGATGAACGGTTCAAATTTCAACACATCTACCGGTACAAACGACAGTTACCAGATGACTACAAACATCAACCATGCTCCCGGTTCAAACTATGTATGGTCTGTATGTACTTTCAGTAATCCTAACCAGACCATCTATGGGATCTATGTTCAGAAATTTTTGAAAACGACTGGTGAAAGACAGCTCACCGATGCAGGAAAAGTGGTCTATCCAATTGGCACCAGCATGAATACCCAGGCCGGCGATCTTGCATTGATAAATGACGCCCCGATGTTCATGTACTATATTTCCAATTATAAGATCTATGCTACAAGGCTTGATGCAACCGGGAACTTCGTGTGGCCTGGCAACCAGGTAGAAATAAGTTCAACCACAGCATCGGCCGGAAATGGTAAAATGCGTTACGGTTTTACACCGGTAGGCCCGAACAGGTGTGCAGGCACATGGACTGAGAAAAGAGGGAGTTCTTACATGGGATATGCTCAGGGCATTTCTATAGGCGGGCTCACCGGTGTCGTCGTTGCGACCCAGGGAAGTGTTCCTGCCGAGATAACAACCGACCAGGGAACCTTGCAGCTTGTTGCCACAGTATACCCTTCAACCGCCGACCAGACAGTTACCTGGAGTATAGTTCCCGGAACCGGGGCAGCAACCATCAGTTCAACAGGTCTTGTAACTGCTCTTGCAAACGGCACGGTTTATGGAGTTGCAACTGCTGTTCAGGACAATTCGGTGTCTGATTCACTGCTTATCACCCTTACCAATCAGACTGCAGCAGCTCCTACCGTGGTAACCTTACCCGCGACCAGTGTCACTTCCGATGGTGCAACCGTTAACGGCACAGTAAATGCCAATACGCTATTGACTACCGCATCCTTTGACTATGGCACAACCACATTTTACAATCATACCATCGCCGCCAATCCTCCTACAATAACCGGGACTACAACAACACCTGTTTCTGCCGTCATTACCGGACTTGTCCCCAACACCTTATATCATTACCGGGTGAAGGGAATAAACGCTGCAGGTACGTCAACGGGCGCCGACCTCACCTTCTCAACAGGCAACGTCGGAGTAGGCGAAAAAGATGCTTTGAATGTGGATATCAGTCCCGTACCTAACCATGGGCAGTTCACCATCACTATCAACAGCGGTTCAAAACTCAGCTTCACACTGGAGATCTATAATAATCTGGGAGTGAAGATATACGGCCAGCCCATTAACTCAGACGGGCTTACCGCCGTTCCGGTTGACCTTGGTTCTGTGCAGGCAGGACTTTATACTGTTATCTTACATAATTCCGAAACCAGCATAATCAGGAAGGTTTCGATTAACAGGTAATATAAAAATGAATCTGGAAGGTCCCGGCTGTATTAGCCGGGACCTTTTTTTTATATATTCGTATTGGATTTAGGAAAATACCGGACTGCCATGCGAATCTTGCTCTCCTTTATATTCTTCTTGTACATTTTGCCGGTTTCGGCATCAGTGACAAATTACTCATTTCTTAAAAAAGCTGAATCCCAATATAAATCGGTTCTCGCAGCCTCTCCCCAGCAACGCGGCGGCAAGAAAACGATTGATTCATCTTTGAACACCAGGGATTCTGTCAGGTTTCAGGAAGCTTATCATTTATCATTCCAGATTGGGCTTTTTATGCTTGAACAGGGGAAGCATGCCAGGGCTTTGGATATATTTAATGATATGAGGCAATACCTGGAAATTAAAGCACCCAAAACCAAAGATGATGAGAATAAAATCGGGGCGCTTTACCTGGTGATCGGAGCCATCTATGAAGAAAACGGCTTATGGAACGACGCCCTGGCAATGTATATGAATTCACTCCAGATATGCAATAAAACCGACAACCAGGCAGGCAAGGCCAGGGTTTATAATAATATCGGCGTGTTGTATTATAAACGCAATGAAAATAATAAAGCCGAGGAACTCTTTAATAAAGCCATTGCTATTAATAATTCCTATAACATCCGTCCCGAACTTTTCAATAATTATAACAATCTCGTAGGGATTTACAAAGCCCGGCATAATACTGCAAAGGCCCTGGAATATGAACTGATCGCCCTGAATCAACTGGATATAAACAAGAATTTTTACGATTTGTCTATCGTTTATTCAAATATTGGCAATTTATACCAGGATATGGGCAACTTCATTGTTGCTTTATCATATTACCAGCAGGCGGCAGGTATACAGAAAAGCAAATCCTTCCCGGTAGGACTGATCAGAACGTACCTATCTGTTTCATCGGTGTACGAGAGTCTTCATAAACCTGATTCAGCAATATTTTATATCAATGAATCATTAAAGCTCGCTGAAATTCTGAATAATCCTTCTCAAAAACTGATTGCATATAAAGAAGCGGCAAAGTACTTCGAAAAAACCAGCAATTTTAAGACCGCCTATAGCCTGTATTCTAAATATGTGATCCTGAACGACTCGCTCGAGAAGTTGAACAGCCTTACAAAGATTGAACAGATACAGGCTGTTTACGAAGTGATAAATAAAGAGAAAGACAATAAGATACTGCAGCAGAAAGTCAATCTCCAGCAACTGGCGATTCAGCGGCAGAGGTTTGTTCTTCTTGGCGCTGTGGCAATAGTTATTTTCTTCATTTATTTCGTTTTAAACCTGTTCAGGAATAACAATAGGGAAAGAAAGAAAAACCGGAAAATCATTGAACAGGCAGATCTTTTACACAAGCAGGAAAAAGACTTTCTTATTAATAAAGAACACTCCCTCGAACTTGAACTCGATTATAAAAACCGCCAGCTAACTTCATATGCATTACACCTGGCGAGGAACAGTGAATTCGTTCAGAAAACCACAGATGATCTGAAGCAGATCCTTCTCGGGACCAATCCCAGGGAGAAGGAGAGGTCAGAAAGGATCAAACAAATGATTTCCGACCTTCATCAATATTCATCAGGTCATGACTGGGAAGAATTTCGTTTATATTTTGAGGAAGTCCATCAGTCATTCGAAAAAAATCTTAGTACTGCTTTCCCTGATTTATCACCCAATGATAAAAAAATCTGTGCCTTATTAAAACTTGGCCTCTCAACCAAAGAAATTGCATCCATCACATTCAGGGAAATACGAAGTGTTGAATCTGCCAGGAATCGTTTGAGGAAGAAACTGGGGCTGGCAGCAGATGTTAACATCCACTCTTTCCTATCGCAATTTTAATTATTGAATATCAATTATTTAAATGTACTTGCCGTAGTAATCTATCCTTTCATTGATTAATTGCCGTAGTATAGATATGGCATATTATTATGTAAGAGGTGTAAGGGAATTTATTTTTGTTGAATAATTAATGGTTTGAACAACCGGAAAATTAGCACATACCCCCTGATTTGCAACAAGTGAAGCATTTACCGGGAGATCTATTCACCCGGATCATTACAGAAATTTACAATTCAGTGACAATAAAATGAAACCTAACAAAAAAACCATATGAAATCAATTTACAGTTCCTGCATTACGATTCTGGCATTGTTTGCTTTGATTGTCATTTTTCCGACAGGATTAAAGGCACAATGGAATCCAAATACTTATGTCAATCTTCAGATATCAGGTTTATCGGATGATGACCAACAGTCAATTCCTACCACCGACGGAAAAACATGGATCGCTTTTTTCAGCCTCACAGCGGGTAACTATAATATGATGGCCCAGCTCATTGATGCCAACGGCAATAAACTCCTGGGACCCGACGGTATAGTTGTAAGTACACAGACATCAGGAAGTGCCATTTATGTATTCAACGTTTGTCTTGATGCCTCGAATAACCTGGTAATTGCCTGCCAGGACCAGAGAATATCTACCATGCAGGCGGTAGTTTATAAGATATCACAGACCGGTGCGCAGTTATGGAGTCCTGCCGGGGTTATCCTGGGAGCAGGTTTGTCACCATATCCTGCTACATTAAGCACAGGTGAAACAGTTGTTGCATGGAATGAAAGTACAAGCAACTCCCTGAAGATACAGAAGATCTCCGTCGGCGGAGTAACAGAATGGGCAACACCGATTTCAGTCTTGGTTGGAGCAACTAAAACCACAAGAGGGCAGCTTATTGCAAATTCCAATGGAAAATTTACAAATGTTTTTCAGAAAAAAGGCGTAGGCGTTTCAACTACCTTATATTCACAGGCATACGATAGTACCGGGCTTGCACTTTATACACCGGTGCAAATCTCCAACCAGACCTCAAGCGGGTCAAGGTATTATTCAATCCTGACGGATGCCGATACCACCTATTTCGGGTATTTTGTTTCCCAGGGATCAAGGTTTAACTCCTTTTTACAAAGGATCAATATTACCGGGGCCATCCCTTGGGGTATGAACGGCTCAAACTTTAATACATCGGTCGCATCAACCGATGCTTACCAGATGGT
The DNA here is from genome assembly GCA_037141915.1 of Bacteroidota bacterium. Lineage (GTDB taxonomy): Bacteria > Bacteroidota > Bacteroidia > Bacteroidales > FEN-979 > CAIRDP01. The sequence continues at coordinate 48,429 of JBAXBP010000005.1, forward strand.
TACAGATATTAATATGACACCGGGGACCAACTACATCTGGTCGGTCTGTAATTTCTGTAATACCCTTCAGAGCCAGTACGGAATATATGTCCAGAAGTTCCTGAAAACGTCAGGGGCCAGGCAGTTCACCGACCAGGCCAAGGTGCTGTACCCCATCAGTGCAAATTTCGACCAGCATGTCAGCCGGATCACACTGCTCACCGACGGGCCCATGTTCCTGGAGTATGATGTCAATTATAAGATCTACGTCATCAGGCTTAATGCCAACGGTGATTTCGTATGGCCCGGCAACAGGGCCGAGATCAGCTCAACCACCGCGACTGCCGGCACCCCGAAAATGAGGTACAGCTTTACACCTATTGGCGCCAACAGGTGTGCAGGAGTGTGGACCGAGAACAGGGCGAGCGGAGGATACAAGGGGTATGCACAGGGTATTACCATCGGAGGCCTGTGCGGAATCCGGGTTGCCACCCAGGGCAATGTCCCTGCAATCATAAACGTTCCGCTGGGGACCCTTCAGATAGTCGATACAATATTCCCCTCCACAGCAAACCAGAACGTAAATTGGAGCATCCACCCGGGAACCGGCAATGCCACGATTAATGCCAGCGGCCTTGTAACAGCCATAAGCAACGGAACCGTCTGGGCAAAAGCTGTTGCAGTCCAGGACAATACAGTAACAGATTCCCTGCTTATCACTATGACCAACCAGCCGACCCTGCCTGCAGTCATCACCCTTGCAGCAAGCAGTGTTACAGGATATACAGCAATTCTTAACGGTTCTGTAAACGCTAACTGGGCAAACACGGCTGTTACTTTTAACTGGGGGCTGACCACGGCTTACGGCAACACCATCACCGCTACACCCTCCACCGTCACAGGGAATACTGTCACAGCTGTGCTTGCCAGCCTTACAGGCCTGATCCCCGGAACCACATATCATTTCAGGGCAAGCGGGACAAATTTGGCGGGTACGACCAACGGGAACGACATGACCTTTACAACACAATGGGTCCCGCCTACTGTCGTTACCAATGCCGCCAGCAACGTCCTCAGCACCTCGGCACAGCTTAACGGGACAGTAACCGCCAACTATGGATCCACGACCGTTTCCTTCGACTGGGGACTTACCACAGCTTATGGGAACAGTGCTGCCGCCTTACCGGGTACTGTTACAGGCAACACAGCCACAGCAGTTAATGCAAACCTTCTAAGTCTTCTGTGGGCTACAACCTACCATTTCCGCTGCGTGGGCGTTAACGCAGGAGGGACTACCTACGGGGCTGACCAGGTCTTCAACACCAACTGCCCCATACCTCCGGCACCCGGGGGTATAATCGGATCCACAACCGTTTGCCAGAACCAGAATTACGTTGTTTACCAGATTGTAGCTGTTCCCAATGCAACCAATTATAACTGGACTGTTCCCACCGGGGCTTCCATCATTGCCGGTGCAGGTACAAACTTCATCACGGTGAATTTCTCAACTACCGCCGTTTCAGGCAATATCACCGTCACACCGACCAATTTCTGCTCCAGCGGCCCCACCGGCACACTCGCAATAACCGTGAACCCAATGCCGGTTCCCACAATATCGGGTTCAGCCACTGCATGTGCTCAATACACTAACAATGTTTACACTACGCAGAGCGGGATGACAGGGTATTTCTGGACGGTCTCCTCAGGCGGCGTCATCACTACAGGCTCAGGTACTGCGGCAATTACAGTTACCTGGACCACCACCGGAACCAAGACGGTTACTGTGAGTTATAACAATGCCAATGGATGCACAGCTGCAAACCCCGGAACTTTAACGGTTAATGTAAACGGACTTCCTTCGCCTACCATCACTGGCATGACCGCTTTATGTGCGAACTCAGGCTATTTCACCTATACCACCGAGACAGGCATGAGCAATTACAACTGGACCATATCATCAGGAGGAACGATAACAGGAGGACAGGGGACTTCTACTATTAATGTACAGTGGAATTCAGCAGGCACTCAGACACTTAGCATAAATTACAGCAACACAGGCGGATGCCAGGCCCTTAATCCCACCGTGCTCAACGTAACCGTCAATGACATCCCTGCCGCTGCAGGTGCCATCAACGGGACCACCACCGTGTGTGCAGGTGCACAGGGCGTGCCTTACTCCGTAGCCGCTGTCACCGGTGCCCAGACCTATGTATGGACCCTGCCCGCCGGTGCTACCATCGCTTCAGGTGCAGGTACCAACATCATTTCGGTTAACTATGCTGCAAATGCATCCTCAGGTGCCATCACCGTACAGGGGAATAACCTCTGCGGAAGCGGTGCAACTTCACCTGCCCTCAACATTACAGTCACTCCAATACCCGCAGCTGCAGGTACCATTTCAGGTCCTACCGCCGTTTGCCAGGGTGAAAACGGGGCTGTTTACACGGTTCCCGCGATTGCCAATGCGACCACTTACACCTGGACCGTACCCGCAGGGGCAACCATCGCCTCCGGTGCCAACACCAACACCATCCATGTGGACTTCAGTTCGTCGGCTTCCTCGGGCAGTGTGACCGTGCTGGGTTCCAACGCCTGCGGTGACGGTGCAAGCTCAAGCCTGAGCGTGATCGTAAACTCAATACCTCCCACTCCTACCATCACCGCCAACGGCTATGTGCTCACTTCCAGCGCGGCCAATGGAAACCAGTGGTATCATGACGGGACCGCTGTGGCCGGTGCCACAAACCAGACCTACACC